>JAFAHH010000032.1 GCA_019237355.1 Acetobacteraceae bacterium
CGACGATCGTCGCCCAGATGCCCACCCAAGTGTCGCGCGGGCTGATGCGCAACGCTTCCAGGACGTGCGCCTCGGTTTCCTGGTTGCGGCCGCCGAAATTCTTCCCCATACCGATCATTGCGTGGGCGTCGGCGAGATTGCGGTCGATCGCGAGCGCGCGCTCGCACTCGGCGATGCCCTGGGCCGCGCGATTGCTATACATGCGCTGCACCCCCAATGCACAGTGGGCGGCCGCGTTGTCCGGCCTCAGCTTGAGCGCCTTGCGCAGGTCGGCCTCGGCGGAGCGCAGCCGCTTATGGCGATCTTCGGACAACCAACTACCGACTAAGACAAGATCGACCCATGCGCGACCGACCAACGCGTCGACATTGTCCGGATCGACATCGAGGGCGCAGTCGTAGTGCGAACGCGCCTTGCCGAGAAGATCGGCGGTTCCGCCCCTATTGAAATATGCCAGCCCGAGGAAATAGTGATCCATCGAATCCGGGTTCGCCGAGCGCTCGGCGCGCCCGGCCTCGGCGCGGGCGAGTTCCTGGCCGAGCTGGTTGGCGAGGCGGGAAACGATCTCATCCTGCATGTCGAAGAGATCGGCGACGGGCTTGTCGAAGCGCTCGGCCCAGATCTGGCTGCCGGTCTCGGCGCCGACCAACTGCACATTGACGCGCATGCGGTTTCCACTGCGCTGCACGCTGCCTTGGAGCACATAGCGCACATTGAGCTCGCGGCCGATCTCTCTCACGTCGGCGGCCTTGCCCTTGTAGGTGAAGGCGGTGTTGCGCGCGATGACGAAGGCGCCGGAAATGCGCGAGAGGTCGGTGGTCAGGCTCTCGGTGACGCCGTCGGCGAAATAGTCCTGCTCGGGATCACCGCCGATGTTGGCGAAGGGTAACACCACCAGGGACAGGCGCGGCGGCTCGCGGCGTTCCGGCGCTGACGCGGGCGGTGGAAGCTTCGCTCCACGAACCGGTTGGCCGAGTTCGAGCGAATAGACCCGGATCGGCTCGGCGATGTTCTTGAGTTGGGTTACCCCGAGGTCGCTGACCTTGAGATCGAGCCGCGACTTGACTTGCCGATAGGCGTCTTCCGACAGACAGATCGCGCCGGGCTTGGCGATTCCTTCCAGGCGGGCGGCGATGTTAACGCCCTCGCCCATGAGGTCGCCATCGCTCTCCTCGACGACGTCGCTGACATGAATGCCGACCCGAAATTCGATCCGGCGCTCGGGCGGGACCCCGGCGTTGCGCTCGATGAGGCCGGTCTGCAGCTCGATCGCGCAGCGCACGGCGTCGACCACGCTGCGGAACTCCACAACGCTGCCGTCCCCGGTGCGCTTGACGACACGCCCGCGACGCGCGGCGATGGCGGGCTCGATCAGGTCGCTGCGGAGGCCCCGAAGACGCGCGAGCGTCCTCTCTTCGTCGGCGCCGGCGAGCCGACAGTAGCCGACGACATCCGCAACCAGAATCGCCGCGAGCTTCCGGGTTTCGCTCATTGCGCTACGCTCTAACAGTCTGCTGAAAAAGGAAGGCCAGGGCTCTGCCCTGGACCCGTCATGCGTCGTGCGAAGAGCACGCTCCTCGCGTGACGAGCATGCTGTTCGCATGGCGGGGCCGAAAGGCCCCAGACCCCATCCACTAAGTGATTGGATTGCAAAGGCTCTGCCTTTGCTGGGGTCCAGGGGCAAAGCCCCTGGCTTTCTTTCGTTGCTTTATAAACGACCGACCTCAACGTTTCTCCCCAGCCTGCTAAGGGAAAGACTAGCACGGGGAGAGCGTCAAATCACCCGAGATCAGGCTGTCGCACGGTTCTTCATCCGACGGCTTTACAGGAGCCGATCTAACCGTCCGCTCGGCGAGCGCCGCCCAGCACGCGGTCTCGAAGCCCGATTGCCGAGCGACCGGATTGCACCCAGAGCCGCCCGGCGCATATTTCAAAACGGCGAATCTCGTCCATGGGCGCGATTCAGGCTTTCCGACCGTTCCGCCTCAAGCCATCGCGCTGTCTCATATCCGAAATGCCAACAAGCGCCCGGCTTACGCGCAAACCTGAAGCCGGTTCTTTACGTGGTTCATGCCGCCGCTAGTACACCGCGCCGCTCCAGCATGCCGAGAGCGACGATGCCCGGCGCCGATAGAGCGATGCTCGCCAGCTTCTCCTCCCTCGTTCGCTTGCAGGCACTCTCAGCTCAGATAAACCCGCTGCAGGGCTTCTTCGTCGGCTTCCCCCGGCGGGGCATGCATCACCACCCGGCCTCGCGACAGAACATAAACATCAGTTGCAACTTTCAGCAGGCGCGGCACCGTCTGCTCCGCCACAACGACCGTCATCCCAAGCTCCCGGTGCATCCGTTCGACCACATCGAAGACCGCTTGCACCATAACCGGGGATAAACCCAAGCTTGGCTCATCCAGCAGCAAGAGCTTGGGATTGCCCATCAGCGCCATCGCGATCACCAGCATCTGAAGTTGCCCGCCGGAGAGGAACCCGGCCGGCCGCTGCTGCATCTCGCGAAGCACCGGGAAGTAACTGAACACCATTTCCAGCCGCTCGGCAGCCCCCGTTCGCGCCAGAAAGGAAGCTGCTCGTAGATTTTCCGCTATGGTGAGATTGCGGAAACATTGCCGCCCATCCTGAACCAAAGCCACCCCGCGCCGGGCAATGTTGGCCGGATGCACACCGTTGAGCGACGCGCCTTCGAATGCAACGTTCCCCTGCACAACCTCGCCAAGCTCGAACGGGAGCATGCCGGCGACAGCCTTCATCAGGGTCGTCTTCCCAGCACCGTTCGGGCCAAGCAGCGCAACGAGGCCATTCCGGGCTACGGTGAAGGTCACACCCTGCAAGGCGACGATCGCGCCGTCGTAGTGTACCTCTACGTTGGAGACGTCTAGCATGTCTGCCTGGGCCATTGGATCCACTCTATTGGCGCGCATCGATCCAGTCGCTTACCGGCTCATATTTACCGCCCTTGATCTGGGCTATACGGGCCTGTGTGGAGCCTTGGTGGTTCGCGAAATCGAGCGGCGGTGTAATCCCACCATCGTCCAAATGCGTCAGCGCCTCTGTCTGGTCACGAACGGATTTGCGGAACTCCTTGAGATCGGACGGAACCTGGCCGCCATTCTTCTTGATTGCATTCTCGATCGCCGCCGAAATGGCAATGCCTTCCATCCAGCCTTTCATATAATACACGTCTTTCTTTTCGATCTTGTTCTTGGCGCCAAATTCATTGATTTGCTTCATGGCGGGAATATCGGCGCCAAAAAAAGCATAGGCCTGTATCGCCCGGAATCCTTCGGCTGCTTCCCCAAGCTGCTCCGGGATCGTCGGGCTGATATTATAGAGGTTACCCATGAACAACTTCGCCGGAAGCCCGACCTTCGCCGCATCACGCAAGATCACGATGGCTTGCGGCGTGGAGGACTGAATGTAAACCAGATCAGGATTCCGCGACTTCACTCGCAGCATCTGCGCCGTCAGGTCCTGCGCGTCGTAACGGAACTCGACCGTGTCGGCCAATTGCAGCCCGAGCTTCTGGATGATTCCCATTTGGCGAATGACGTTCACCGGCCCGCGGCCATATTCGTTGTCAGCGTGCATCAACACGACTCGCTTGCCGCCCTTAGCGGCCAGGTCGCGAAAGCCGATGAGCATTTGCTGCTCATAAGTGGGGCCGGCCATGAAGATGTAGGGATACTTTTGTGGATCCAGGGCGTCGCTCGCAAAGGATTGGGTCATGAACGGAACGGCGTCACCATTGATCTGATCGCGCAGAGCCTTGACGGAGCCGGTCGACCAGCCGCTGATATAGGCCGCATTCTCCTGATCCACGCAGCGGCGATAAATCTTGAGTTCCTCATCTAGCTTGTAACGCCCATCGAGCAACAGCGCATTTACCTTGTTGCCCGCGATGCCGCCACGAGTCTGGTTCAGGAACTCGAGGTAATCGCGTATCCCATAGCTCATGCCATTGACCAGCGCATCGGGACCGGTGATTGTGCCCCAAATGCATACATTCACCTGCGCTCTGGCCGGCGTGGTGGAAGCTATGCCAAGAGCCAGAATGGCAGCCACGGTTTTTATATTCATTCGGAACCACCTTCCGTTGTCGCCAACAACCTTATTTCCCGGGCGCCGCGACGGCGATCCGCGGCGCACCGGGCTTGAGCCGGCTGAGCAACGCCACCAGGCCGCGCGGCTCGAATATAAGGAACAGAATAATCAATAACCCGAAAGCCATCTCTCGCAGCGCGGAAAGAATACCCGAGATATTGGCGGCTTCGCCGGCACGCTGAATCGCCTCCGGCAACAGCACGACAAACGCCGCACCGACAATCGGACCAGCCCAGGTTCCTAAGCCGCCGACAATAATCATCGCGATGTAATCCGCGGATAGATCCAGGGTGAAAGCCTCAGGGCTGGCCAGCCGGTTCGTAAACCCGGCCAGCCCGCCGGCAACCCCGGCGATGAACCCGCTGATGAGAAAGGCCCACATCTTGGTGTGGGCAACATCAATGCCCATGCCCTTGGCGACGATTTCGCTCTCGCGCACGACTAGGAAAGCACGGCCGAGATTGGTACGCATGAATTGCGATACGGCGAGCCACGTGATGAGCAGGAGAATAATCGAAAGCGCCGCCAGGCTCTGGTCCGAGGTCATCGGAAATCCGGCCACCGTAGTGGGTTTGATCACCAGGCCCGAAATTCCGCTGGTCAGCGGCTCTATCGTTTTGAAAAGATACTCAAGGATCGCTTGCGCCGCCAGCGTCGCGATGGCGAAATAGAGACCCCGCAAGCGCAAGGCTGGCGTGCCAATCAACGCACTTACACATGCTGCAATCACTCCGGCGCCGACGATCGCCAGGAGCCCGCCCGACCCAGCATTGCTGAGATTGCCCGCCGCGTAAGCGCCGACCCCGAGCAGCGCTCCTTGGGCGAAGCTGATCTGCCCGCAATACCCGATCAGCACGTTCAGCGAGAGGGCGCCAATCCCCGCGATCGCCACCGCGTTCACCAAATACGCCCCGAACCGGCCGAAAGCGAGGCTTAAGCCCCCCATGATCAGGGCGACGATAACGGCGATAATCACGTGGCGCGTATTCATCGGGTCAGACCCTTTCCGTTCCGCGCTGACCGAACAGGCCTTGCGGACGCACCAGCAGCATCAGAACCAGCAGCGCATAAGGAACCACCTGCTGCAACGCCCCGACCGAATAAATATTGGTATTGGCGCGTAAGAAATCTTCCAGCGCCGGGGTGAGCAGGCCGTCCGTAAAGGATTGCAACAATCCCAGCAGCAATCCGGCCACGAGTGCGCCAGCGAGGCTCGAGAGGCCGCCCACTACGATCACCGGGAACGCAATCATCCCGATGCCCGCCAAATCCAGCGACAACCCGTTGAGGGTGGCGAGCAAGGTCCCGGCAAGCCCGGCTAACGCCGCCGACATCGCCCAGGCAAGCGATACCTGGTTGCTCACGTGAATGCCGATGGCGAGCGCCGCCCGGGTGTTATCGGCGGCACAGCGCTGCATCAGCCCGATCGGGGTGAACCGGTCGAAGGCCAGGAATCCAATGCTCAGCACCAAGGCGAGGATGCCCGCGACGATGTAGTTATAGGTCACAAAGATGCCGGCCGCGCTGACAGCCCCGGCCGGAAAGATTTGCGGGAAAGCGATTTGATCCGGGCCAAAAATCGCCAGGCATGCGGCGCGCGCTAAGATGAGCAGGCCGAGCGTCACCATCATCAGCGCCACGAGCGGCGCTTTCAGCATGGGCCGCAGCACCAGTCTTTCAGTGAGGCTGCCCAGGCAGGCCAGGATGACCATTGACGCAATCACCGCCGCAACGGCAGGCAGCCCAGCGGCGAGCATAACATAGCTCACATAGGCTCCCACCATCGCATAAGCGCCTTGGGCGAAATTCACCACACCGGAACACTTATAGATCAGCACGATCCCGATCGCGATCAGCGCATAGACGCTGCCGGTCGCAAGCCCCGCGATAGCGAGCTGCAGAACGAGCGTCATGGCTCCCCCAAATAGACCCGGCGGACCTCGGCATCCGCCTGAACCTCGGCTGCCAGGCCTTCAAAGATTTTGCTGCCCGCCGCCATCACCGCGATCCGGTCGCAGGTGCTCATCACCACATCCATCTTGTGCTCGACCATGATGACCGCGCAGCCAAGCCGGTCCCGCACATCTCGGATCACCGCCGCCATCGCCATGCCTTCGTGCGAAGTCAATCCCGCAACCGGTTCATCGAGCAGCAGCAATTGTGGATGCGCTGCAAGGGCGCGAGCCAGATCGACAGCCTTTCGCCTTCCGTAAGACAGGGTTTGGATTGGCTGGTGCACTACATCGGTCAGTTCCAGCGGGCGCAGGACGGTTTCAGTCAGTTCCTGTTCCACCGCGCGTTCGGACCGGAATAGATCGAGCAAGTGCCCGGCCGGGCCGCGGTCACTGCGCATGCTTGCGCCGAGCTTCGCAATGTCGAGCACGGAAAGATCATGCAAGGAGGCGACATTCTGGAACGTGCGAGCCACGCCGAGCCGCAAGAGCGCGGGCGGCGAGAGGCCGAGCAGTTCCTGACCCTGCCAAAGTACAGTCCCGGTGTTCGGCCGATAGGTTCCGCAAATGCAATTCACGAAAGTGGTTTTGCCCGCCCCATTTGGTCCGATCAGGCCCACGATCTCACCGGGCGAAACGTCGAGATCCATGCCGTTCACGGCGACAACGCCGCCGAAATGGATCGTCACGTCACGCGCGGTCAGCGCCATGACACTCGTGCCCTCGGGCGCCGCCGGGCGCGGCCAGGCTTCCATGCGCGCATTTGAACCCCCCTTAAATTGGCATGCCGTTGGCCGGCATCCCTTTGCTTGTTTTGAAACTAAGATGGCCCGAGACTGATCGGCTTCGGCATCAACCGCCAGACGGATCGATCCTGCTACTAGAGCATGTTTGTTTTTAGCAGAAACAAACATGCTCTAGCGAGTCTTGTTCGAGAGCACGATTCACGCTTTCCGACGTTTCCGCCTCAAGCGATCGTGCTCTAAAGCAATTTTGTCGTCAATGGGCCGCCCACCGGTTGCCAGCCGCGGTTGTTCCACTTTTGCCAGCCCTGGTCGGTGTGGGATAGGCGTTACCGTCGGCGCCAGCATACAGATTACCTCCGGGCCCTTCACAACACCGGCTTTGTTACCGTAGTCCGCCAGAGGTCTTATCGCTGGTTATTCCGCTGCGGCGAGCTTCGCCGCTTGCTTCCGTGTCCGCCTTCTTTCCTCCAGAGATTGCAGAACGACAAAGTATGAGGGCACGAACAACACCGCGAGACAGGTTGACGCGATCATCCCGCTGAACACGCTAAGACCGAGCGAAGCGCGCGCTGAAGCGCCGGCGCCCTTGGCGAAAACCAGCGGTGCCACGCCAAGAATAAAGGCGAAGGATGTCATCAGGATTGGGCGGAAGCGTGCGCGGGCTGCCCAGGCAGCGGCTGCCTCGATCGACTCGCCCTCGAGCATGCGTCGATCGCGCGCAAGTTCCACGATCAGGATGGCGTTTTTCGCCGACAGGGCGACCAGCAGCAATATGCCAATTTGGGTATAGAGATTATTGGCAAGACCCAGAACCCCAAGCGCAAGGGCGGGTCCGTTTAAGGCGAGGGGTACTGCAAGAATGACGGAAACCGGGGCGATCCAGCTCTCGTACTGGCCTGCGAGACACAGATACACCAGCAAAATCGCAAGGCCGAGTGCGTAATAAATCTGATTGCCAACCGCTTTCTCTTGATACGACATTGCGGTCCATTCGTAAGCGGCCCCCGTGGGCAAAACCTTGCCCGCGATCTGTTCCATCAGGGCTAGCCCCTCACCCGAGCTGAACCCTAGCGCTGGCGCGCCGAGGATCGAAGCTGCCGGATACAAATTGTACAGGCCAACCAGGGAAGGGCCCACCTGCGACTCGATCTGCACCAGAGCACCGAGCGGAACCATATTGCCGCCTTGGTTGCGAACGTTTAGGTTCAGTATGTCCTTGGGCTGTAGCCGGAATCGCGAGTCCGCCTGCACATAGACCTGGAACGTGCGGCCAAATTTATTGAATTGGTTCACATAGGTCGCGCCCAGATACGATCCCAGGGCCGCGAACACGTCGCCGACATTAACGCCCAAACTCTGCGCCTTCACGCGATCCACGATCAGCCGCACCTGCGGCACTCCGGCGCGGAATGACGTGGTCAGCCTTTGCAACCCCGATTGCGTATGGCCATCGGCGCTAATCGCATCAGTAATTCGCTGCAGTTTTGCAAAATCGAAACTGCCGTCGCGCAACTCCACTTCCATCGTGAAGCCGCCCGCATTGCCGATCCCCTGGATGGGGGGCGGCACCAGAACGGCCGCCCTGGCATCGGTCATTTGATCCAGCGCGGCCTGGAGGTGGGTATAAATGCCTCGCAAATCTTCCCCAGCCGCTTTCCGCTGGCTCCAGTCCTTCAGAATCACATACACGGCGCCCGCGCTCGGGAGGGAAGCGTTGTTATCGAGCAAGGAAATGCCCGAGATCTCGACGACCTGGTCGACCCCTTGTGTAGCGCGGGCAATTTGCCCCGCTTCGGCAACGGCCTGTCTTGTACGCTCCAGCGAGGCCCCATCCGGCAGCAGGACCGCGATCATCACGTAGCCCTGATCCTCAATCGGGATGAAGGCCGTGGGCAGGCGCGCTATGCCCCAGACCCCGATGCACCCGAGCAGGAGAGCCAGGCCGACCATTAAGGGACTACGCCGGATCATCCTGCCGATCAGGCCGGCATAAAGCGCCTCGAGCTTCCCATAGACCCGGTCGAAGCCCCTATGAAAAAGTCCTGGCGTGTGCGAACGATCCGGCGGCCGCAGCCAGAGCGCGCACTGGGTTGGTTTGAGCGTGGCGGCGTTGATGGCGCTGATCAGCGCTGTCGCAGCAATCACCAGCGCGAATTGCGCATAGATCTTGCCGGTCAGCCCAGGCAGAAACGCAGCCGGGAGGAACACCGACATCAGCACTAGGGTGATGCCAATGATTGGCCCGAATAGGTCGCGCATCGCCTTGACCGCCGCATCGTGGCCGGACATGCC
>JAFAHH010000108.1 GCA_019237355.1 Acetobacteraceae bacterium
TTTTTGAAGCTGACGCCCTGGCGCTTGAGGAAATGCCAAATTGCAAACACGCTCACCAGCACGCCGCGATCCTTCAGTTCGGCTTTCAGCTCCAAAAGCGTCAGGTCAGGCGTTTCGGCCACCCGCGCCAGCACCCAGTCGCGATGCTGGGCGAGTGCAAACGGGCGCTTGCCGCCCATCGGCAGCGCGGCCGGGCGGCCGGTTTCGCGCAACCGCCGGGTCCAGTTCGAAACCGTCGAGGAAGCCATCGAGAACACTTTGGCGATCTGGCGGCAGGTCTGTCCGCCAGCGGCGGCGGCCACCCCGCGCGTGCGCAAGTCCGAGGAATAAGGTGCGGCCATTCATGCTGGCCTCCGATCCAGCCCACGGGGTGAATCAGAATTTCAGCCGCGCCGGAATCCCCCCGTCGTGATTCGACTAAGAGCTAAAGTGCTCTTCTGTAACGGGCCGGCGGGAGTCAATCCCTCTTGCGCTATCCTGCTGCCGGGGTCTCGCTTCTGTCCGGGGTCAGCGCGCGGCTGCCACCTGATAGGGTCTGAAAGGATCGGCCTGGCCATTCTAGGCGCGCGTGGTTGTATGTCGTAGCACCGACTGAGCACTTTGCGGTCTGACCTGATCCATCGTCCCGGCAACGGGACTCGCTTTTGGGAAGGCTGGTGTCGTTAGCCCGCCCAAGTCATTGAACTCTCCTTGTCCTATGCTGTGTGTGCGGCCATCCCGGCGATAAAACGGGTTCCATCCACCCACATCCGATGCAGTACCACGGCAAGTTTCCGCGCCAATGCAACTTTGGCCTTTTTCATGCCGGCGCGCTTGGCCAGTTTCAACCCCCAGCTCTTCAGCGCCGATGCTTTAACTGGCCGGGTCAGAATGACGTTTGCTGCCTCATAAAGCATGGTCCGTACGGCCGCATCGCCAATCTTGGAGATCCGCCCGGTTACATCCGTTTCTCCTGATTGATACTTCCTTGGTGTTAAGCCAAAATGCGCGCCCACCATGCGCGAACTCTGGAAGCGTGCCGGATCATCAATCGCCGAAACATAGGTCAGCGCCACGATGGCCCCAACGCCGGGAGCTGACATCAGCAACCGCACGCGTTGATCGGAACGCGCGATCGCGCGGACTCGTTTCTCCAGGCTGCTGAGCTCCCGCGCCAGCACCTCGCGGGCGGTCAGTAGCGCCTCAGCGATCGCCGGCAGAGTTGGATGTCCCGTAACCAACTCACGAACCCGGCCCGCGAAGGAGCGCGGCGTGGTCTCCGCTACCTTAAGCCCGAAGCCCCGCAGGATGCCACGCAGGCTCATCTCGATATCGTGCTGCTTGGATTGGAGTAACTTCCGTGTGGTAAGCAGCGCACGCACCTCTTGCGCTGGCAGCGACTTGCAGTGTACTGGCCGGAACCAACCGAGCCGCATTAGCTGCGCGATACCGCGGGCATCATTACGGTCAGTCTTGACCGGCATTGCCTTGAACGCGTTGCGCACGTGGCGGGTCTCAATCAGCTCCACCGCAAGCCCCGCTTCCCGCATGTGAAGATAGAGCCATTGCGATAGCGGCCCGGCCTCGATCCCAATTCGCGCCAGAGCAAGACCAAGTTCGCGAAACCAGGGGATAAGTGCCTCTGGTTCGCTAAGCGCTTTGGCTTCGCGGACAACCTTCCCATTCCCATCCACGACGCAGATGCAAGAGGTTTCCACCGAGACGTCAATTCCGGCATAATACTCCATGGTCGTTCCTCGATGATGCTTGGAGCAGGCGCTGCCTGACTCCGGTTTTCGACACCATCATCATGAGGGACGACCACCGAAACGGCCTAGCTTGGCTGCCGGCCCGTTACCCCATCTAGCAGAGGAAGGTGCCGATGATCTAGCTAGGCGGCTTCCTTTGCCTGCGCACGAACGAGATCCGAAATGCGGTCGATCGCTTCGTCTGGTGCTTCTGCAACCACGCCGAAGCCGAGCCCCTTCTCGATCCAGATGCACCCGTTCACGGCTCGCTCGCTGACATCAGTCTGCGGCGCTTTCAGCTCCGGCGCCATTGGCCGGACGACAATGCCGAGCCGGTCGCCTGTCGCATTCTCGTACATGAGCAACGCGGCCGCGCTGCCGCGCTCGGTGGCTAGCAGCCGGCCTCCGAGCAGGTGATACCCGGCGGCAGTCAGGTCGGGCAGCACAACGGGTCGCTTCAGCCGGTTGGATAACCATTGCACGAGATGCTCGCGCTCCGACGCACTCACCTCGATCGGGTGATGCGGATCATTGGCATAGACCATAAACGTGGCGATGGCCTGCTGCCCCAGCACCGACATCGCGTGTTGGGTCCGGTTCACGGGCTGACCGGCGGCGAAAAACCACCCGGCCGAGCCGCCTAAGGCCAGCGCCAATACAATCGAGGCCGCGATTGGCCATCGCGTACGGCGGCGCAGCAGACGGCTCTCGACCAGCCGAATCAAATCCAACTTTGGAGGAAGCGGCTCCTTTGACCAGTGCGCCAGTGAGGCGCGGATCTGCCGGCGCTGTGCGGCCCAGGCGGCGACCGTTTGCGCCGCTTCGGAATGATCCCGCAAGTAGCGCTCGACGGCTTGGCCGCGCCCTGGATCGAGCTGCTCGTCCACGTAGGCGTGGAGCTCTTCTTCAGTGACCGGCCGGTCCGGGCCAGTCATTTCACCCTCCGGAGCGGCGGCTGCGCCTCCCCTTCCATGATGCGGCGCAAACGTTCCCGTGCGCGGGAAAGGCGCGACATAACTGTGCCGATCGGAACATCCAATACCTTAGCAACATCCGCATAGCTAAGATCCTCAACCGCGACCAATAACAGTACGGTGCGCTGCTCCTCAGGTAGGGTGTACAGTCCCCGCATCAAATCTCCCCATTGAAGGTGCGCCTCCTGCCCGGGAGATAGACTGCTGGCTGCTTCAGTTTGTTCGCTCAGGGGCGCGGTATTCCCGCGCAATTTTGCTTGTCTTAATTGGCTTATGAACAGATTGTGCATGATGGCGAATAGCCAAGGGCGCACGTCGGTCTCGTCGCGTATGGTATGGAGCCGGCCGAGCGCGCGGACGAGGCAATCATGCACCAAGTCGTCCGCGTCCTGCGGGTTGCGCAGCAACGCCACAGCATAACGCCGGAGTGCCGGGATGCAGGCTTCCACACGGGTTAGCACGCCCGGCATCCGGTCAGTGCTCGCCCCTGGAGCGCATCACGGTCAGCTCTTTGCACCCTACAGACGGGGCAGAGCCGAGGCTATTCCAGCCGGTGCAGGGCATTTTTCTTTGCAACACAGCGGGAATAATTCTCAGGCTTGAGCGTCTCATCAGGAAGCTCGCGCAAAAAACACCCACGTCCAAGCCAGGAGATCCCATCGTGCGCACCCTACCCAAGGGTTTAACGGCGGCGCTCGGTCTGATGCTCGCCCTTGCAGCGGGGCCAGCCAGCGCCGCAACGCTCTTCCAGGAGACTGACCTGGTTTCGGACGGTTCTGTTCCCGCGGCTCACATCGATCCTGATCTGAACAATCCATGGGGAATATCGCACTCACCAACGAGCCCCTTCTGGATTTCGGACAATGGAAGGGGGCTCTCTACCCTTTATAACGGGGCCGGTCTCAAGCAGAACCTTGTTGTCACCATTCCGCCGCCAGCCGGCGGGTCTCCCCCTGCCGCTCCAACGGGGAACGTTTTCAACAACACAGGCGCCTTCGCCGTCTCGAACGGCACCACCTCCGCGCCGGCCGCCTTCCTTTTCGCGACCGAGGACGGCACCATTTCTGGCTGGTCCCCCACGGTTAATGCCACGAATGCGGTCCTGGCGGTAGATAATTCCGTATCCGGCGCCGTCTATAAGGGCCTCGCTATTTCTGGTTCGGGCTCCAGCGCACGGCTGTATGCAGCGAACTTCAACAGTGGAGGGGTTGAGCTCTACGATTCGAGCTTCCACCTGCTGAAGACCTTTACGGATACATCCCTGCCTGCCGGCTATGCGCCCTTCAATGTGCAGAACCTGAACGGACGCCTCTTCGTTACCTTTGCAGTGCAAAATGCGGCGAAGCACGATGATGTCGCCGGGGCGGGCAATGGGTTCGTCGATGAATTCGATCTCAACGGCAATTTCGTCCGGCGGGTCGCATCCGGCGGTGTGCCCACATCGCCTCTCAATTCTCCCTGGGGGCTGGATTTTGCGCCCGGCAGTTTTGGGGCGTTCGCAAATGATTTGCTGGTCGGCAATTTTGGTGACGGCCGGATTGATGCCTTCGACCCTGATACTGGCACATTCCTCGGGCAGTTGAGCGACCCGGCTGGCGCGCCGATGGAGATTACCGACCTCTGGGCTCTTATCAACGGGAATGGCGCAGCCGGGGGCGATTCGAATCTGGTCTATTTCTCGGCCGGCCTCGCAGACGAAGCTGGTGGGCTCTTCGGAAGCCTGGGTCCAGTAGGTCTTGGCGTTCCCGAACCGGCCACAATAGCCCTTCTACTGAGTGGGCTCGCCAGTCTCGCTGCCATCCAGCGGAAGCGGAGCGGTTGATATTGGGGAACATGGGGCCGGAGCGGACTCCCGCATGCCGGGCCGCATCTTTGGCCGGGCGAGCCGAGCGCCAATTCAGACGCGCTTTGTTCCTATAGCGGTTTCCACCCAAGTGGAACCGCTCTAGCAGTCTGCTGAAAAAGGAAAGGCCAGGGCTCTGCCCTGGACCCGCTGGGGCCGAAAGGCCCCAGGCCCCACCCACTAAGTGGTTGGATCGCAAAGGCTCTGCCTTTGCTGGGGTCCAGGGGCAAAGCCCCTGGCCTTCTGTCGATGCTTGCGAATGACCGACTTCAGCGTTTTTCCGCAGCCTGCTAGCTTTGTTTTGCGAGCAGATTCACGCGATGTGGATCGCCTTCGACGATTCCACCTGATCGCGATCTGCTCTAGAGCGCGATGGCTGAGGCGGACTCGGGTTCCGAATTCGCGAGCACCGGGTCCCATTTTGCGCGCAAAATGCGACCCGGAATGGGTCCCGATTGCCGGAAAGCCTGAATCGCGCTCTGCAAAACAAAAATGCTAGAGCCTGATGACTTCGGTCCGAGGTCATCAGGCTCTGGCGCTGGAATAAAACCCGCATACGAACGTCTACGTCGAGCGCACAATGGCTCATCATTGTGCGTTCCCCTGAACCTGGATGGCGGCGCTTTCTCTAGCGCCGCCTCTTTCTGGTTAACTTCAGGCTTCGTGGAGCCGGGAGACGTTCGGGGCCCTTGGCCTCCCTGCGCCAAGGCTGAATCACTTGCAAATCGCTAGGAGCTAGGATGCTTTCGAACCTGCCTAATCCTCTGCATCATCCGGTGTTGGTTTTGCTTTCTTCTCTTTGTTTCCGCCGGGTATTCGCGGCTCCATCGCGCACCTGCTTCGGCGATATTCGGCCGGGCGTGCGACCGGACCGGGGGTCGCAAGGGTTCGCTGGCGCCCCGCCTATCTAGGGTTACCGCGGCAGGAGCATGGTGCTGCAGTTTTCGCTTGCGCCCGTGCTGAGGGTCAGTACTCTACGAAGCCGGATGGCAGCCTATCCCGAGGGAGCGGCGGGCATTCCAAGCCGTCATTGGCTCATTTAGACGACCAGCATTGAGCACCTTTTCGGAGGATGCATTGCGTTATCTCTGGCTGCTGCCACTGCTTCTCCTTGCGGGCTGCTACTATCCTTACGGTCCGTACTACGGTTACCCTTACGGCCCCTATTACGGTTATCCGTATCCATACTACCCCTATGGCTACGCCCCGGTTTACTCTCCTCCCGGCGCACCGCCGCCAGCGGCCAGCGGCCAGCGGCCGTCGGCCCAGGCTCAGCAGCGCTATGACGGGAGTGCGCCGCCCGGCTATGGAGGCCCGGCGGCTCTTGATCCCAATAACTGTGGCACCCCCGACGAACCCAAACCCTGCTACCGAAGGTCTCACTGATCGCCAGACCCCCAGAAACCGGCATTCCGGAAAGGCGACGCAGGCTGATGGTCATTGCTATCCCGCGCTAAACCGCCGCATGGGATAGCTATTTGCGAGTCGACTCACCTGCCCTTCGCCGGGTCACCCGTCTGGTGGCGGCACTCAACCTGGCCTATTTCGGGGTCGAGTTCGGCGTCGCGCTCGCCGTTGGCTCCGTGTCGCTGTTCGCCGACAGCATCGACTTTCTTGAAGACACCTCCATTAACTTTCTGATCCTAACCGCGCTCGGCTGGAGCGCTTCGCGGCGGGCGCGGGTTGGGATGGCGCTGGCAGGGATTCTTCTCATTCCGGGGATTGCCACGCTTTGGACGGCCTGGGACAAGTTCAATGTTCCCGTGCCGCCCGAGGCCTTGCCGCTTTCGCTTGCCGCGATGGGCGCGCTCGCGGTCAATATGTCCTGCGCGTTCCTGCTTTCCGGATACCGGGGACATGGCGGGAGCCTCACCCGGGCGGCATTCCTCTCGGCCCGGAACGATTCTCTGGCGAATATCGCCATTATCGGGGCGGGATTGGCGACGGCTTATCTATGGCCGTCGGCGTGGCCGGATTTGATCGTTGGTATTGCAATCGCCGCTCTGAATGCGGGCGCGGCACGCGAGGTCTGGGCTGCCGCACGCGCAGAAGGCCGGGTTGCTGAGGCTTGAACAGAGTTGCGGGAGGAGGGGCGCAATTGGGGACCTCCGGTGACGACCCCCGGTTAGGTCACGCGAAAGACCCGCATCGCCTCATCCCTATAATGACTTATCACCTTAACCGCGATCCGGCCCGATTTCGGCTGCGGAAATGGGCGGCTCTGGGACGAATAGAGGGTCGCCCAGGCATCCGGATCGATTTCGGCCTTCAGCGCTGCTTTCAGCTTCTCGAATGGATCCTTGCCGCCGAGGAAATAGGCGTGACGAACAAAAAAGCTGTCGCCGTCGTAATCGGTATCGATGAACCAGCAGGCAATATCATCCTCCAGCTTGTTCGAGGATCGCACATTGCCGGTATTGGGGTCGAAGATATCGACGCCCTTCAGCGTGACCCGGAATTGCCCGTCTCCGGTGCGATCGAGCCCGATATCGGGCTCGCCGAACACAACGAAGAGGTTGCCGCCCCCTGCTTTGTAAGCCTCAGCTGCGTGCAGTTCCTGACTCATCCGCGCTTTTAGGACGGTGAGGCGGCCGAGATTCATGGTACCCTCGCCGACATGCGGGTCGAATGCAAACGCGCAGATCACGAGGGTATCGAACAGGTCTCGTGCCTCGCGGGCCGCTTCGCGTACCAAATCGATACCGACCGTGCCATATTCGGGGCCGATGACGATGGCGGCACGCTTGCGTTCCCCGTTCTCCTCGTAGATACCCTCGGCCGAAACCACCCGGCCGCCCGGCCAGGGACGCAGTACGGAAAAGGTCAGGCGCTCGTTTTTCTTTGTATTCTGCACTCCGGCCTTGGCTAAATTGTCGAGGGCGGCGGTAACGAAATCGATCTCCGGCGCAGGTGTGCGTAGGGGGCCGGCTCCAAATCCGCCGCAAGATTCTGGCGCTTTTGCTAGTCATCCATTGCTCGATGGCCCCCGGGGGAGGGTCGGCCCTGATCCAATAGCTGAATTCCTTAGCTGAGCGGTTCAGAGCCGAAGCTGAGTGGTTCAGAGCCGAGTAGAACTTGAATCCCCACTCTGCAGGACGCGAAATCAAGCCTTTTTCACAGCCTTTGCAAGGGCGTTAGCAGCGCTGATCCCCTGATTGACCGTTTTCACCACCTCAGTAGTTTTTGGCATGTCCTTAGCGGCTTTCGCAAGGATGCCGGTCTGCTCGTCCACAGTCCGAAGAGCTGCAGCGACATCCGGCGAATTGAGGATGGACTCGTCGGCCAGACGCGACAACATGTTGATGCTATCGAGCACGCTGTTCTGCTGTGGGGTGTAGTCATGCGCCGGTTCCTTTGCCGCTCTCTGCGCCAATGAGCGGAGCATATCCCAAAGAGCATTCAGGGCGGCTTGAAGCTGTCCCCGAAAGTGCTCGACAGGAGACAATTGCTGGAGCAACATCGCAAGCCGGTCAGTCATCCCGACCACATCGCTCTGCATCAGCGAGAACGTGTTCGCGAAAAGACCGTTCTGCTCGCGCAAGGTCCGATTGTCTCGTTGCCTTGAGTAGCGAGGACCTACGGAACGCATCATCGCGCTCCCAAGCCATCCCGCCAAGACACCAAAAACAAACGAAGGCAGGGCACTCGGTGTTCGGTTTGTCGGCATCTTGCTCGACCCTCCTAGCTCGTGGGCGGCTTCGCGGGTGCCTTGTTGATAGCAGATTCGAGATCAGAAACCGAGGATGCAAAATTGGCCAGTGCCTTAAGAAGCTCTGCTGTCTGCCCCTCTCGATTAACGACGGCCTTTACCAAAGCGTCATGAGCCTCGCCCATCTTCAAACCGGGATTCCCCTCAGGCAGCCTGATTCCCTGAGCGATAATCTCGTTTATCCTAATATCGCGCCGATAGTACTCCTCGGGGCTCATGCCCGGCGCGCGACCATAATTGAGCGAGTTGATGGTTCGGATGCGGGATGCCGCGATTTCGTTCAGTCTGATTTGTAATAAACCGTCCACCGTACTGGATAATGTCTGCATCGGCAGGCACGTAATGCGGAGGGTCGCATCGAGCGCTTCCAGGCGTCGTTCGTCTTCAGCCGTACCGACAATACGCCCTACCAATGATACTGCGGGACCTGCGATCGCACCAGCCGCTGCGGACACAGCGGGGCCTCCGGCCATTCCGACCGTCGCGGCCATGGTCGTAACGGATTTGCTAAGCTCGGAAAACGCCGCGTCGAGCGCGGCTCGGTCTGCGGCGTTTGTGATGGCAGCGAGGGCTTTGGCGTAGTCCTTGAGTGTTTTCTCGATTGATGCAAGCGTTATCACCTTCCCCGTTTCGACGCTTGGTGTGCCTGCCGGCTGAGACTGAGTTTTGGTAACCAGCAATGGCGGGCACTGGAAGCGCTCAGCGGGCGGTGCAAGAGCTACAGTCGACTGGATCCTCTCGTTAAGGTCTACCTGTTTGCGGTTTGACTCTGGAGGAGCGCGCTCAATCTGCTCGCATCGACCCCCTTTAGATTCCGGCAGATAGCAGGCAGGGGCCAGAGTCATTGCTGGGCGCGGACCCTCGTAGTGCCTCTTCTCCGCGGCCTGCATCGCCATGGCATTCGTGGCGGCGACATCGGTCTTTGTTAGATCATCACTGACGGAATTGGTATTGTCTGCGAAAGACTTGACTGCCGGGGAATACGGGTACGGTGAACAAGCTCCAATGAAGGTAGTGCCGATTACGACAACTACAAACCTGTCGACGCGCATCTTGGGTTTCCTCCCTGGCCAAACTTACAGGCAGAGGCCGGGCCGCAATCTAGAGTCCCAAGCACTAATTCCAGATTGGCAACATGAGCGTGGCTGCGATGCAGCACCCCGGTAAGCGGGGTCGCAGCTCCTCCGGATAGAATCGCTCCGCATACCCGAGCCGCGCAGAAAGAACGGCGTCGCTGAAAGGTCGTAAGCCTGCACGCGCGTCTTAAGGACGCGCTGCAGTGCTTCGATGCCAGAGATCCAAAGCCGCGCGGCCTCGTTGTTATGGCGGGCTTCTGCCTTACCCTCTGCGTCCAGCTTCTCGGAAGCTCCCCCACGCTCGCGCTAGCACTGATGCGCTTCATCATTGAGCACCACGATGTGTTTGCGCCCCAATAGGTCTCGGCACACCCGGGCGATCATCTGGCCTTCAGTTTCAAGCGTCTTGATGGGCCCTTCGCGTCCGCCGAGCACGGATTTCGCAAGTTTGGGCGCCTCCATCGTCTTCCGGCGTCCGAAGGCGTCAAAGTTGGTGATAACGATTCGCGCCCTGTTGAGATGATCCCGCATGTCTGGCGGAACGATCTCGTGCAGCGCGTAGGTGCTATTGGGATCGGAGGGGAGCAGCACACGCAGCCGATCCCGGATGGTGATTCCCGGACAGATTACCAAAAACACATCGGCGAAAGTCCGCGACCCGGGAGCACGGGCCCGATTCAGCGCCTGCCAGGCGATCAGCATCGCCATGACGGTGGTCTTGCCAGCACCCGTTGCGAGCTTCAGCGCGATGCGGAAGAGATCAGGGTTGGCATCGCCGTTTAAGGTCTTCAGCCGCTCGATCTCTGACTTGGGCGCCACCTCAGCCAGCCAAATCGCTGTCTCGACGGCCTCGATCTGACAAAAGAAGAGCCGACGTCGGCGCTCAGGGTCATGCCAGTGGCGTAGAAGCCGGCCCGTTACAGGAGTAACTGTACGGTCTCGCTGGCTTTCTTTCAAATTGCGCCAAGCTCCGACTTTGGCACGCAGCTCATTGATGTAGTCATTGGATCTGCGCTCGCCCTTTTCATCTTCCAGGTCGAGCGAGCTTGCCCCTTCGTTCTGTGGTTCGGAGGCGGAATGGGCACGATAAATTCACTGCGGCGGCGCCCCTGTGCGACGGCCCCGGTGGGCGTACCGTTTTCATCTAATTGCCAGTGGCGATCGGGCCCGGCGAATGGCGTGTTAAGAACGGGGTTACCGATTACGGCTGTCACGCAACCGCCAATAGCAGCATGGTCCCAAGCTGGCAAGGTACACCCGTGTGCCCCCAGATCAGCTAGTAACGCTGAGCTCTGCCGACTTCGTCTTTTCATGCCATGACTGCGAAACTTTGGTAATGACTTCGGGCGCTCCACAGTACTCATGCCCGCTGCCCTCGATCACCTGCGGGCTTGGCGCGGGGACCGCCACGTGCTGGTCGAACAGGGCACCGCCCTGCAGTGGGCGGGCGGCGGCCGGATCGGGAGAAAGTTTCTCTTGACAGACAACCCCAGATTGTGTCCTGGTTGTGTTCGTGTCCTGGACCCCCCCTCCCCTCCTAACCGGCCTTTCGGATCGCCTGGCCCTCATCATACGGGAGCTACGCGGGGTGATCGCCGCGCATATGGCGAAGGATCGGTCAGCGGTCGCGGTGCTTTTTCTGGCCTGGGCGCGGCTGGGCCGCTTGGCTCCGCGGTTTGAGAAGTTGATGGCGGCGGTTCGCGCCGGCCAGCCTCCGCCAGCACCGGAAGCGCGCAGTCAGGCTGACCGCGCTCTTGGATTGCCCCGGCTGGAGGGCCTGCCTCCGCCCCGGCTGCCGAGTGGGTTCGGCTGGCTGATCCGGCTG
>JAFAHH010000041.1 GCA_019237355.1 Acetobacteraceae bacterium
CCTTTTTCTGCACCCGCCCAATTTCGTTTGGGATCGGTCGGCGCGTTCGGACCGTCACACGCGCCGGTCCTCCTGCAAAAGAAGCCAAGCGGCGCGAGCGCCGTATCCCTCCGGTATGGCAATGAACAGTATACTACCGCCAGGCTGTTACGCGCTGCCGCTCCTGCGACCTTCTCGGTTTGTCGTCTAGCAGTCTGCTGAAAAAGGAAAGGCCAGGGCTCTGCCCTGGACCCGCTGGGGCCGAAAGGCCCCAGGCCCCACCCACTAAGTGATTGGATTGCAAAGGCTCTGCCTTTGCTAGGGTCCAGGGGCAAAGCCCCTGGCCTTCTGTCGATGCTTGCGAATGACCGACTTCAGCGTTTTTCCGCAGCCTGCTAGAGCGCTCCCACTCAGACTGGAAGCGCTCTAGCTTTATTTTGCGAGCATCATCGGGCCCCGTCGCGCCCGCGCGATGGGGCCCGGGCACGCGCTCCTGGAACCGCAAGCGCTTCCAGCCAAGCGCGATCTGCTCTAGCCGGACAAAGTTCTTGTTTGGGGTCGGCTTCGGCAGACCCTTTTTTATGCTATACTTGTCGCCTAGCCACGCCCGTGCAATTGCACCGGCTGGTGAATTTATTTGTGGCAAAGGCGAGACGTTTTATGGCAATCAGTGTCGACGTAAAGATTGGAGATGGAGTTCTCATTCGGCATCGTGATCTCGTGAATCTCTACGGATGCACCATAGGCGAAGGGACTCGCATTGGTACTTTTGTGGAGATCCAGAAGAATTCCTACATTGGCGCGCGCTGCAAGATTTCCTCGCACAGTTTTATTTGCGAGGGTGTGACGATTGAAGATGAAGTTTTTGTAGGCCATGGTGTAATGTTCACGAACGACCTTTTCCCGCGAGCAACGAATTTTGACGGGTCGGCGCAGGGGGAAGCAGATTGGAGTGTGGTGCCGACGATCATCCGTCGTCGCGCCTCAATTGGTTCGAATGCGACGATTCTTGCCGGGATTATTATAGGGACCGAAGCCTTGATCGGTGCTGGGGCAGTAGTAACGGCCGACGTGCCAGATTATGCCATTGTTGTGGGCGTGCCCGCTCGGCAGATTGGGGACATCCGCCGGACGGGATCCGCGCAGCGAACCGGAGAGTTTGCCGCCCTACAACACCTATCGGAGAACGCGTGATGATTGGCGTTGCGGTAATCGGTTACGGCTATTGGGGGCCGAACCTTGCGCGCAGCTTCTCAGAGACTGATGACTGCCAAGTCGTCGCCATTGCGGATCCTTCCCCGGCGGCGCTCGCCCGGGCGGGCAAACGTCACCCGCTCGCGCGGCTTTTGACCGACCCTGCAGAGGTATTCAAACAGCCGGATATCGACGCAGTGGCTATCGCGACTCCCGTGCGCACACATTATGATCTCGCGCGCGCAGCCTTGCGGTCCGGCCGGCATGTGCTGGTTGAGAAGCCAATGACCGAGACTTCGGATCAGGGCGTGCTCCTGGTTGAGGAAGCGGCACGGCGCAATTTGGTGTTGATGGCCGGGCATACCTTTGTCTATTCCCCCGCGGTGCGGAAAATTCAGGAACTCGTTTCGGCCGGCGACTTGGGGCAGATCTTTTATTACGATTCCACGCGCATAAATCTGGGCTTGTTCCAGCGCGATGTCGACGTCATTTGGGACCTCGCCGTGCATGATCTCTCGATTCTGGAGTTTGTATTGCGTGCGACGCCGAGCGCGGTTTCCGCTAACGGAGTTAGCCACGTTAAAGGAAGCCCGGAAAACATGGCGCAGGTCACCCTCTATTTCGAGGATTGCGTTGCGCATCTCAATGTGAATTGGCTGGCTCCGGTGAAGATCCGCCAGGTATTGATCGGCGGTAGCCGCAAGATGATCGTGTACGACGATCTCGAGCCAAGCGAGAAGATCAAAGTATATGACCGAGGAATAAACGTTGCTCACGGTTCTGAGGAGATTTATCGAATGTTGGTGAGTTATCGGGTTGGCGATATGTGGGCGCCGCAACTGGCCACGACCGAGCCGCTGCTCACGGAAACGAGCCACTTTGTTTCGTGCATCAGGGATCGGATAACCCCGATAACGGATGGGCGCCTTGGCTTGCGCGTGGTTGAAGTGCTCGAGGCCGCAACTCGTTCCATGCGACAGCGTGGCCAGCCTGTTGAACTCGGCCGGCCCCGGATGGCGTCATGATTCCGTTTCTTGATTTAGCGGCCCAGCACCGGAGCCTCATCGACGAGCTCTCTAGCGTGGTCACGCGCGTACTGCAGAGCGGCCACTTCGTACTGGGCGAGAATGTGCGCGATTTTGAGGCGGCGTTCGCGCGCTATTGTGGCGCGGAGCATGCGGTTTCCGTGAATACGGGCACCTCGGCCTTGCACTTGGCTCTTTTGGCCGTGGGCGTTGAACCCGGCGATGAAGTCATCACAACACCGATGACCTTTGTCGCCACCGTCGCGGCTATTATGTACGCGGGTGCGGTGCCGAAGCTCGTTGATATCGAGCCAGAGACCTGGACGATAGACCCGGATCAGCTCGAGGGCGCGATTACTTCCCGCACCCGGGCCATCATACCCGTGCATCTGCACGGGCGGCTTGCCGATATGGAGCGGATCCTGTGGACCGCCCGGGCGCGCGGCATACCGGTTATCGAGGATGCGGCGCAGGCGCACGGCGCGGAGCGGGAAGGGCGCCGGGCCGGGACATTCGGCGATATCGGCTGCTTCAGCTTTTATCCTGGGAAGAATCTCGGCGCCTGCGGCGAGGGCGGGGCAATTGTGACTGACCAGGCCGATCTTGCCGATCGTGTACGCATGTTGCGGGATTGGGGGCAGGAGCGCAAATACCTGCACGTCGCCCGAGGCTTCAATTACCGGCTCGACGAAATCCAGGCGGCGATCCTGAGCGTCAAGCTGCCCTACATCGAAGATTGGACGCGGGCGCGACAGCGGGCCGCAGCGAGATACGATGCATTACTGGCCGGGTCGGGGATCCCGGTTCCGGCGGCCGGGACAGGGCAGGATCATGTCTACCATGTCTACGGGGTGCGGGTTCGTGATCGCGATTGGGTGCGGAACGCGCTCGCAGAACAGGGCATCCAGACCGGGGTGCACTACCCGATCCCAGTGCATTTGCAGCCAGCCTATGCAGGGCTCGGCTACGGCCGCGGTGCATTCCCGGTAACGGAGCGTCTCGCCCAAGAGACGCTATCATTGCCGATGTTCCCAGAAATCAGCGAGGCGCAGATCGGCCAGGTTTGTGATGCGCTGATCCGCATCGCCGCACCGGTGGCGGCCTAGCATGTCGCGAGCGGCGGAGCTCGGGGCGGCACGGATCGTCAAGGCCGTGCATGGGCGGCAGCAGGTGGCAGCGGATCCGGCGTTTGAGGCAGATCTCGCCCAGGAATTATCGCGCAATTGCGATCCGCGCGAAGTCCTGACGTATTTTCGGCGCTTCTCGCGGGGGGAGGACTTTATCGACGCGCTCATGCGGCGGGTCTGCTTACGGGCCTTGGCGCGGCGATGTGGCCAGGGTCTGAAGGTTGCTCCCGGTGTCGGCGTACGGCACCCGGAAACGTTTGAAATCGGCGACGGCGTGTTCATTGGCGAGCAGGCCGTGATCCAAGGCCGGTTCGACGGATGCTGCAAGATCGGCAATAAGGTTTGGATTGGGCCGCAAAGTTTTCTCGATGCCCGTGACTTGGTGCTCGGCGACGAGGTGGGCTGGGGACCTGGGGCCAAGGTGCTGGGCTCCGAACATACCGGGCTTCCGGTGGACCTTCCGATCATCGCGACCGATCTCCGCGTCGCCCCGGTAAGGGTCGAGGCAGAAGCGGATATCGGGGTCAATGCCGTGCTGCTGCCAGGGGTAACGGTCGGGCGGGGTGCGATTGTCGGCGCAGGGTCGATTGTAACGCGGGACGTGCCGCCCTATACGAAAGTGGCCGGCGTGCCGGCCCGCGTCATCGGCGAGCGTGCAGCATCAGATGAAAGCAAATCGGTTCGTAATCAAGTGGGAGTTCTCGGGTGACTGCTCTTGCCCCCAACCTTGCTGGGCGGAAGGTCGTCGTGACGGGTGGAGCCGGGTTCGTCGGCTCGCATACTGTCGACCTTCTCGCCGGGTCTGGCTGCCAGGAAATTGTCATCATTGATGATATGGTTCGCGGCCGGCCGGAGAATCTGCGTGCAGTCCAAGCCAATCGAGCCGTACGGTTGATCGAGGGCGATATCTGCGATCGTGCCTTGATGCGTGACCTGGTTCCCGGTGCCGATGTGGTGTTTCATCTCGCCGCGCTCCGAATCACGCAATGCGCTGCGGAGCCCAGGCGTGCGCTGGAAGTGATGGTGGACGCCAGCTTCGACTTGCTCGAGCTTTGCGTGCAGTCCAAAGTGCGAAAAGTGGTAATGGCCTCCTCGGCCTCGGTATACGGCATGGCCGAGGAATTTCCCACCACCGAACGCCAGCATCCATATGGCAATCGTACCCTGTACGGGGCGGCCAAGACGTTCGGAGAGGGATTGCTTCGGTCCTTCAACGACATGTATGGGCTGGATTACGTGGCGTTTCGTTACTTCAACGTGTACGGCCCACGGATGGATATTCATGGACGGTACACTGAAGTTCTGATCCGCTGGATGGAGCGGCTGGAAGCCGGGCTGCCGCCAATCATCTTCGGCGATGGCAAGCAGACCATGGATATGGTCCATGTCCGCGACGTGGCGCGGGCCAATGTCTTGGCGGCGGCGGCGCCGGCCACCGACGTCGTGCTGAATGTTGGGAGTGGCACCGAGACGAGCCTGCTGGAGTTGGCGCAGCTTCTCGCGAAGGTGATGGGCCGGGGCAGCCTGACGCCGGTGCACGAAGCCGAACGGGCAGTGAATCCGGTTCCGCGGCGGCTGGCCTCCACCGAAGCCGCGCGCCGCCGGGTTGGCTTTGAAGCTTCGATCTCCCTTGAGGAAGGGCTGCGCGAGCTGGTTGCGTGGTGGCGGGCGGAGAAACACCCTACCGCGCCGG
>JAFAHH010000453.1 GCA_019237355.1 Acetobacteraceae bacterium
TTGCCGGATTTTTCAGCGACGGATCAAGCAAATACCGCATTACGCTGATGACGCCGCCGAGCAACCCCATGCACACCAGCAGAAACATCTCGATCAGTTCGAACGGCGAGCGTGCCCACAAAGTAAACAATCGATATTTCGAGTCCAGCAGCCACAGAGCCGGGATGATCTGCGGGGTCTTGCGCGTGATCCCATCCTGATACTGGTCGTAATAGAGCGGGAGATTGGCCGCCCTGAAGTATCTCGTCCTCGGTCGAGGACAATTGATTGGCGTGTTGTTGCATTTCCTGCATCAGCTCGGCGCAGGTTTTGGGCTCGAAACCGGCTCCATCGACGCCGCCGGATCTGGGCCTGCCGCCGCTCGCGGTCGCCGCCGCCGTGCCTGCAATATCGAAGCAGACGGGCAAAGCTATCAAGGATCGTTAGGCGGCGAGTTCGGCGCTAACGTCCTCAATCGTTTGCGCAAGGTGGTGGTCGGCGTATCGGTCGCGTTGCTCCAGCACGGCAATCAGCGCGTTGAAGTCGCTCATATTGGCTTGTCTGATTTCGAGAAAACCTACCGTCAATAGTGAGACCAGGAATATCGCCGAATACCCGAGAAATACGCCGGCATAGGCAACAAAGGAAATCACCGGCCCAAGCCTCGATCTGGCATTACCAAGGAGGCGGCCCAAGTTGGTCGGAACGAATGCCGGGCTATACGATTGCGCTGTCATTCTCGTCCTCCCGCAGTTCACGGTCGGGATCGGCCGCCTGTCGTTATTGTCGTTGTTCGCCGCGCCGAGCAGTGTGAAGCCGCTCACACTACGTCTTTTTAACTACAATGTTCAAGTACGGCCAGGCCACAAATTGGGACCCGGAATTAGTTGCGCGTAGCGAGCGTTATTCCGTTAAAGCACCGGGTGCCCATGGCTGAACCGCTCTGCCGGCCCGGTCAAAACTGAAGGAGATGCAAATGACGCTTGGCAATCTCTTTGGGCAGTCGGGCCGAGCCTTGGCCGTAGGGGCGGCGATCCTTGCTGCAATCGGGCTGACGACTGCGCCGCGGCCAGCCCACGCCATCAGCTCCGGTGCGGCGGTAGGGCTGGGGCTCGGCGCTTTTGCGCTTGGAAGCGTCGTCGGCTCGGCCAGTAACCCCTATTACAACCCTTATTATTACCCATACGGTTATTATAATCCTTATGCGTACGGGTATTATCCGGCGGCGCCTTCTTATTATCCGTATTATGGCGCACGCAGCTGCTGGAACCCTTATTATCAGCGCTATACGGCGTGCTGAGCAGCCGCGGTCATCAAACCGTCGCCGCCGCGAAAGCGGCCCCACGGCGCTCCCGGGCGGCCGTGGGCTGTCAGCCCCGGGCACTTCGTCCCGGGGGTCTTTCAGTGGGCCTTGCGGGCTGTTCCGGGGATTGCAGGACGACGGTCTGATCGGTTCGCGGGATTTCCTGACATCCTCTTGTACGGGACAAGTGCGGTCAGCTCTTGCCGTCGCTGATCACCAGCCGGAGTTTTCTCGCCAAGTCGTCGCGTTTGTAGGGTTTAGCCAGCACTTCCAGCGTTTCGGGCAAACCGTGTTCTGCCGCAAGCGCCGTCGCCGCGTAGCCCGAGGTGAGCAGCACCTTGAGCTGCGGCCCGTTGGCTTTGGCCTCCGCTGCGAGCTGCGCGCCGTTCATTCCGCCGGGCATGACCACATCGGAAAACAGCACATCGATGCCTGGATCGCTCCGTAAGATGTCCAAAGCTTTGTGCGCGTCAGTAGCGGTTTTGACCCGATAGCCCAAATCGGTCAGCCCGTTGACCGAGATCTCCAGAACCTCGGGATCGTCTTCGACGACCAGCACCATCTCGCTGCCAGTCGTAGGGCGGATCGGCGGCATGCCAATCGGTTCAGGCTGCCCGGCAAGGGCAGCCGATTTCGGCAGATAGATCTCGATCGCCGCTCCTTCGCGGGGCCTCGAATGGATCCTCGCCCCGCCGGAAGCGCTGCGGGCAAAGCCATAGTCCTGGCTCAAGCCGAGACCCGATCCCTTGCTTACCTCCTTTGTCGTGAAGAACGGATCGAAGGCACGCGCTGCGATTTCGGGCGTCATCCCCGGTCCGGTGTCGCTGACCCCTGACCAGCACGTAGTCTCCGGCCGCCAGGTCAGCGAATTCGCCGCCGCTGAGCACCACGTTCTGGG
>JAFAHH010000515.1 GCA_019237355.1 Acetobacteraceae bacterium
TTTGAGGGTGGGGCGGGCGATTTGGCTTCTACTTTACAGCGCGGCGGACGTCGGTGTCTTGCTCCGTTGCTCCGTTGCTATGTTGGCCCGCCGCAGCGCCGAAACGCGCCCGGCGGCAACACCCACTCTTCCCCATCCGGCAAGAGAATCGGATCAGTGTAGTCGGTGGACAGGGCCTTGGCCCGCAACTCGACCGGCATGGCGAACGCCTCTCCCCGATCGGCCTGGTTCACAACCGAGAGTCGCTGCTTGATCGTTTTGCCAAATCGCTGCTCGTAGCCGGCAATCCGGTCGAAGAGAGCCGGCACCAACTCCCGCACGCTGGCCCATTGGTTATAGTCGCCAAAGATGCAGGCCAGACAACTCACCCGGCCCCAGCCGAGATAGTAGGCCGGATGCACCCGGACGCGATGGCGGCGGATCAACTCCCACACGTCCGCTTCCTTCAAGTCGCAGGCGCCGTGCCAGTGATCCACCCGACGGCGGCTCGTGTGGCAGCGGTGGGGTTCGGCAGCTGGGATCTTGGAGCGCGGCGTACTCTCGTCCCAACGCTCGCCGGTCACGAACAACAGCGGCCCTTCCGCATAGGCGGGGTCGTTGTTGAGGGCGACGGCGGCTACGTCGATTTTGAGCTTGGGAGTACACCAGCGGCCGTTGCGAATCCCGGCCACTTGCGGCCAGAGTAACCGCGTTACCAGGGGACCTTCGCCGCCCGCTTCCCCGATGGTCCCATCAGCCCGCTCGAAGCGGACGGGTGCGGTCTTGGTCTGCTCGCGGAACATCTCCCGAACAAAGCCGCCGACGCGCCACTGGAAACGGAGGGGCAAGCCGAAGGCAGCGGCGAAGGCGCGGCAGTAAGCCGGTGTCACCGGCCAGTCCATGAAGGGTTCTTCGCGGCCGTCCACGTCCTGGTGCCAGAGTTCCAACTGGTCCGGGCGGACGCCAAGATCCAGGCAACGGAGCACACAGGCTGTGGAGTCCTTGCCGCCGCTGAAGGAAATGATGATTTTGCGGTATTCGGAGAGCGGCAGCAACGAGTGCTTCGACGTCGCAGCCGAATCAAACAAGGACGGCTGACACATGATTGTCACTCCCCTTCGTACACCTTGGATTCACCGTGCTGCCAGTAGCCGGCCCACGGGTACCGCTCTTCGTAGGCCACGAACCGCGCCGGCCAGTAGTTGACGATGCCGAAGATCCCGTGCGTTTGTGGCCAGATTTCCCGAGCCAGCTGCTCCGCTTCAGCCTCCGTGGCAACCTGACGGCGCTCCATCGTGCAGCCGTCACGGTCCACGTCGCCCACCGAATCGAAGGCCAGCGCCACGCACCACTCGACGAACCAGCACTCGTCGCCGACGCGGGGCTGCAGGCCGGTGCCCGTTACATGCTCACTCATGGCGGTTTCTCTCTTCTTGAGCCTGCCAATCCACAATCCGAACGATCAATGCTTCCATTGCCGCCCGGTCTCTCTCGATCTGCCCGGCCAGCGTTTCCCACGGCTCGCGCTCGCTACCGCTAAATCGCTTCTCTTTGACCGTTTGCTTGAGCCAGCGCAGCATCCCACTTTTCTGGTCAATGCCATCGCTGAGGCAACGGAGAAGTAGCTGCAGATCGTTGTCGGTGAAAATCATCGAAGCACCCATCTACGTTGCCGAATTGCTACCATTGTTCCCGCTGCTGCCGCTCGTCCATTCCCGCAGCAGTTGCAACGTGTGCCGAATCCCCGCCGCCATCCCCTGGCAATGCCCCCATTCTGAACCGGTCTGCCGCTGCTCCGTTTCGGCTTCCGCCTGATCCGCCTGCGCTAAGAGCAGGGCCGTGAATGCCCCCAGATCGACCGTGCGCAGGTTCGGCCCATCCGCCGCGAGTCCCGCCGGCAATTCCGTTTCCTGTGGCACCTTGCCCACGCCGCCGCAGCCCTGGCACGGCACCAGTTCCACGCACTGGCCAGCGGCCCCGGTGGCGAAATAGTCGGGGACGTACCCATTGCCGCCGCACTCGCCACAGACGACTGTAACGACCGCTAAACTACCCATTATGCTGCCTCCGATCCAGGGGTACCAGGGGCCAGTTGCCGGGTTGCAGCCGGACCGGCCCCGTTTCGTTGGTTTTCGCCGCTAAAACTCTACGACTGCTACACCAGGCACTTGCTCCGCCCGAACGGCGTGGCACGGCACCAAGGCGACGGCGCCCACCGCGAGGTAGCCGCGCCGGCCCGCCAACATCGTCTTGGTCAGGGCACGAATCCGCACTCGCTGGGATGTTTCCCCGACGATCTCAACCTCTTGCTGGGTCCGGCCGTGCCACCCGTCCAGTTGCAGCCAGCCGGCTTTCATGATCGATCTCCTGTGTTAGCTTGGCATCGTGTCCATCCAGGTCAGCACTTTCTGCCACTTGGCCATCAGGTTGCGGACGTCAGTCAGCGTAAACTCGTTGTCACACGAGCCGCATCTGCAGGTGTCGCCATCCGCCAGCGACAAGTAGATGTCCGCGTCCGCTTCCCCGCACAGGGGACAGGGCAAACTGAGGCCGCGAGTAGTGGCCGGTGCCATCGTCGGTGCCATCGTTGCGTCTGCCATTGGACCGCTCCTTAAAAGGGAATCTCATCATCGCCGCACGTCGGCAATGGCTTACTTTCCTCTTCGGCCAACCGCTCCTCTTCCATCTCGGCTTCGAGCCGGCGCCAGTTCTCCAGTCCGGCGGCGTGCTGGCCGAATTCGAACCAGGCTGCCGGATCTTCGTCGAACTCTTCCTGGCAATCCGGGCACAAACCGCGTTCCGCGTGAATGCAGGTCAAGTCGTCGCTCGGCTTCTGGTCACACATGGTTGCTTGCTCCGTTAGGCGTTCGCGTTGGTGGCGGCGGCTTGGTTGAGGGCGGCCAGCCCCGCCCGCAAGGCCCGGCAGTGCTTGCAGCCCAACTGATCCTTCCACTGCCGCCGGTAGAGGAAATCCGGGCAGCTGCATTCCCACTGCCCTTCGCCCCATTCGGTGTCGATGTCGTACTCGGCCCCGCTTGCGTGGTTCTTGAGGCGATAGCCGCTGTCCAAGGGCAGGACGGTGTACGGGGTGCCGTTGATGGACAGGACGCCGGGAAGGCGGCCGGACAGGGAGACCAGCCAGCGGCAGCGGTTGCCAGGCTGGGCCGGTGGGGTGGTCTTGATCCCACTGAGGACGCGGGCCACGGTGGCGGTCGTGATAGCGGTCATGAGGGTTCTCCTTAACGGGCAACTCGTGGTTACTTGGCCGCGTCC
>JAFAHH010000565.1 GCA_019237355.1 Acetobacteraceae bacterium
GGACTCCGAGGGCACGGCGTCAGGGTAATAAGGTGCTTCGGGGCGACGCAAGCGGCCTGGACCCGGGCCAAATTCCGCGCCAGAACCTTGATCACTTCAGGTCGAGGTCATCAGGCTCTAGAGCAGATCGCGATCAGGTGGAATCGCCGGAGGCGATCCACATCGCGTGAATCTGCTCGCCAGACAAACCCAGAGCGGTTCCAACTAAGTGGAAACCGCTCTAGAATTTATTTTTGAGAGCGCGATTCAGGCTTTCCGACGATTCCGCCTCAAGCCATCGCGCTCTAGCCTTCCCCCGCACGGCAAAGCGCTTTAGCCTTTGCCGCCGATGGCTGAGAAATCCGATGCTGCCCGGGTGATTCCGAAAGCTTGGCCCTTTGAGGAAGCGGTGAAGCTGCGCGACCGCCTGGTTGCGTGTGCAAAGAGTTCCGCATTGTTTGAAACCGGCTACGGCCCATCGGGCCTGCCGCATATCGGCACGTTTGGCGAGGTGGCGCGCACGAGCTGGGTGCGCCACGCTTTTACCGACCTCACCGGCCTGCCCTCGCGGCTGATTGCCTTCAGCGACGACATGGACGGGCTGCGCCGCGTGCCGGACAATGTCCCGAACCGGGATATGCTGGCCGAGCATCTGGGCAAGCCGCTGACCCGCATCCCCGACCCTTTCGGCACGCATGAAAGCTTCGGCGCGCATAACAATGCGCGGTTGCGTGCCTTTCTCGATCAGTTCGGGTTCGAGTACGAATTTGCCTCGGCGACCGAGTACTATGAATCGGGCCGGTTCGACACCGCGCTGATCCGGATCCTCGAGGAATATGACGCGATCACCGCCGTGATCCTGCCCACCTTGGGACCCGAGCGGCGCGCCACCTATGCCCCAGTTCTGCCCATCCATCCCCGTACGGGCCGGGTCGTGCAGGCGCCGGTTGAGGCGCGCGACCCGCATGCGGGAACAATTGTATGGCGTGATCCGGACACCGGCGAGCGGTTCGAAACCCCAGTGACGGGGGGGAGGGCCAAGCTGCAATGGAAGGCGGATTGGGCCATGCGATGGTACGCGCTGGGCGTGGATTACGAGATGTCCGGCAAGGATCTTATCGAAAGCGTGCGGCTCTCCAGCCGGATCTGTCGGATCCTGGGTGGCCCTCCGCCCGAGGGGTTCACCTACGAGCTGTTCCTCGATGAGCACGGACAGAAAATCAGCAAGAGCCGCGGCAATGGCATTTCCGTCGAGGAATGGCTGCGCTATGCGCCCCAGGAGAGCCTGGCGCAGTTCATGTACAACCAGCCGCAGCGCGCCAAGCGGCTCTATTTCGATGTGATCCCCCGCGCCGTCGATGACTACGCCGCCAATGTCGCGCTGGCCCGCGCGCAGCCGGGGGACGAACTCCGCGCGAACCCGGCTTGGCACATCCATTCCGGGAACATACCCGAAAATGGCGGGACGCCGGTCAGCTTCGCCATGCTGCTCAACCTGGCGAGCGTGGTGAATGCCGACGAACCGGGCATCTTGTGGCAATTCATCCGGCGCTATGCGCCCGAAGCAACCCCCGAAAGCACGCCGTTCCTTGCCAAGCTGGTCGATCACGCTGTTGCGTATTACGCCGATTTCATCCGGCCGGCGAAGCGTTACCGTCAGCCTTCTGAGACGGAACGTGCGGCGCTCGCCGATCTCGCCGAAACCTTGCGCGGTTTCGCGACCGTGGACGCCGAGGCGATCCAGAGCGCCGTCTTCGAGGTGGGCAAGCGCCACCCCTTCCCCTCATTGCGAAGCTGGTTCCAATGCCTCTATCAGGTGCTGCTGGGCCAGGATGAGGGCCCCCGCTTTGGCGTATTTGCCGCCCTTTACGGAATTGGCGAGACAGTGGCACTGATTGAGCATGCACTTCACCGGCCGGCCGACGCGGCCTGATCGCGGTCCTGGGGACGCACTCCGGCAAACCCAAGCGGACGCGCCTGGGCGCCGCGGCATGAGCGTCGGTACTCCCGACAAGCAATCCCGGCGCGAGCGCGCGCTCGCGCGGCTTCGCAAGCGGCGGCTCCGGCGCTATCTGCATCGCCTCCCGGCCCTGCTCGGCGTCCTGTTGCTGTGCGGCGCGATCTACGTGGTCTGGCACCAGTTCCGCAATCTCAAGCTGGAAGAGGTTGCCGCCAGCCTGAGCGCCATTCCGGCCAGCGCGCTCATCATCAGTTTCCTCTGGACCATCATCTCTTACGGCGTGCTGACCTTGTACGACCGGCTCGGCACCATCTACGCCGGACACATCGTTTCCTATCCCAGGGTGGCATTCGCCTCGTTCTGCGCCTATGCGCTGTCCCACAATCTGGGCTTTGCTACGGTCTCGGGTGCCGCGGTCCGCTACCGGCTCTATGCCCATTGGGGGCTGACCCCGCTCCAGA
>JAFAHH010000847.1 GCA_019237355.1 Acetobacteraceae bacterium
GGCAAGTCCTGCCCGTGCGATGGCCAGCTTGAGCCGGACTTCGGGTGAGCCGCCGGAGAGCGCCGAATCGAATTGCGCCAGCAAAGGGCTGGGCGCGGTCAGCGCCTCTTGCCGGCTTTCCAATAACGCATGCGCGAAAGCAGCCACCCGGCCGGGTTCTGGATTGTCCGGGCAGGCCCCGATCTGTCCCGCGACCGCTTGCATCGCAGTGGCCACCCGCGCTGCGATCGCATCGGCTTCCGGGATCGGAGCAAGTTGCGAGTGCAAACTTTGAAGCTGGTAGAGTTTCATTTGCAGGCGGACGCGGATCGTATCTTGCCAGCCGATGTCGCTCCGGCCGTCGGTGTCGTAGCCGACCCAGCTCGCCACTGTAATCGGACGGGGATCGAGTTGCATCCAGCGGTCCGGCCAGACCGCCTGGGCGGCGGTGAACAGCGCCGCATTGAGCTGATCCAACCCATCGCGGGCATGCGCAATCGCGCTAACAGCCTGAGCCAGTTCCTGCTCGAGAGTCGGCTTGGCTGGGCGGTGCGAGGGGAATTCGGGTGATGGCGTATGCCCCGAGGCTCGCTCGGCGAGGGCGGCTCCGACTTCGGGCGGCAGGGCAAAGGTTGGATGTGCGGTGAATACCGCACTGAATCGGGTGCGCCCGGCGGCTGCTTTGAACCGCGCCCAAGGTACTGGGCTGTCGGCCGGGTCGGGGCGGACAACATGCTCCGCGGCGCCGGTCAGGGCGCGCTGCGTAGCGCTGGGTTCGGTTCCACCCACATATGCTGCTAGCCGGGCGGCGCGGTCTTCGAACGCGGCGTCACGCAGAAGGCGGATCAGGGCATCGATGCTCGGTCGGCTAAGGGCGCCCTGGTCGATCATCCGGGTAATCGCGAGTGCCACGGACATAACCGGCTGGCCGAACGGGTCCTCCATGCTGCGGGCCCGGGCCCGCGCAGTTGCTTCGAGCAGCTCTTCGGCGAGGGCGGACACGGAAGGAGGAACAAGCTCAAGCATGGGTTGATCATCCTGTTTGGTCAGGGATGACGCAATGCACAATGGCGTGCATGTTCTAATACATTGGTGTTACATTTATTGCGCGAGCGCGCGCATCAAGTCAGATTGAAGCGCTTGGCCATGCCGATCGTGCAAAGGAAGGGAGAGCCGCATGCTCGAATACGACGCAATTATCATCGGCACGGGCCAGGCAGGCCCGCCTCTCGCTCTACGCCTGGCGAAAGCTAAGATGAAAGTGGCCATCATTGAACGGGGATTGGTCGGCGGAACCTGCGTGAATACCGGGTGCACACCCACCAAAACATTGGTTGCAAGCGCGTATAGTGCCCACCTCGCTCGCCGCGCGGCTGATTTCGGCGTTCGTATTGGAGGTCCGGTAAGCGTCGATATGAAGCGGGTGAAGGCGCGCAAGGATGGGATAGTGGAGGAAAAGCGATCCGGCCTGAAGGCGGCGCTTACCCAGACGGAAGGCTGTACCTTTTACGAGGGCCAAGCCCGCCTCCGCTCCGCTCAAGAGGTGAGCATCGGCTCCCAGACATTGAGATCGCGGCAAATCTTCATCAATGTCGGCGGACGGCCCTCAAGGCCACCTATGCCCGGACTCGATCAGGTTGCGTACCTAACAAGCTCATCCATGATGGATGTTGATTTTCTCCCGGAGCATCTCGTGATCGTCGGAGGAAGTTACATTGGTCTCGAATTCGGCCAGATGTATCGCCGCTTCGGAAGCGAGGTAACCATTGTGGAGATGGGGCCGCGGCTTATCCAGCATGAAGACGAAGATGTCTCTGTCGCGGTACAGGAGATTCTGGAGCGGGAAGGAATAGGAGTTCGAGTCAACGCCAAATGCATTAGCGTTTCAAGGCGCGGCAATGGAGTTGCTGTAAACTTGGACTGCGCCAGCGGTGCTCCTGAGGTTAATGGCAGCCATCTTTTGCTTGCGGCCGGCCGCCGCGCCAATACGGATGACCTGGGCCTCGAGGCCGCCGGGATTGAGCAGGATAGCCGTGGCTACATCACTGTAAATGATCAGCTTCAGACCAATGTCCCGGGGATTTGGGCGCTCGGCGATTGCAATGGCAAAGGCGCTTTTACCCATACCGCCTACAATGATTTCGAAATCGTCGCGGCTAATCTGCTGGATGGCGATTCGCGCCGGGTGAGCGACCGGATTCCCGCTTATGCCCTATTCATCGATCCGCCACTCGGGCGAGCCGGCATGACGGCCGCGCAAGCACGAAAAGCCGGCAAACATGTGCTGGCCGGGCAGCGCCCCATGACACGAGTGGCGCGGGCCGTGGAAAAGGGCGAGACTCAAGGGTTCATGAAGGTGATCGCT
>JAFAHH010000936.1 GCA_019237355.1 Acetobacteraceae bacterium
GCCGCGCTCCTCGATCAGCGGTAGCACGTGATCGCGTATAGCGAGCGCCCGATCCAGTCTTGAACTGGTCATAGCCCTTCCTCATTTTCGGTCCCGCCAAGGCGCGACAATTGCGCTTACCGCGCTTGAGCCAGTTGCAGTGCAAGCACCGGCCGGACCTGGACGCCAGCCGAGCTATGGTGACAGATCTCGAGACTGAGCTAGCGAAAGGGCATTTTTGCCCTCCTGAGTCGTTGGGCAGCCTTTCGTTGATCATGAGTTGCCGCTCCGGGTCCGCGCTCCGCGCGAGGGCGAGACTACCACTGGCAGGGTCATGCGCCAGCTGCGCAGCAAGCGGCCATTGCTAGCATCCGCACCATGGCCAGCTACCGGCATGGCCTGCGCGCCATCGCTGCAGTGAAGGAGAGGCACGGTCTGCCCGTGTCGCACGTCAATATTCAATCGGTTCTATCCCGACGTGCCGGGTCAGGCGTGTAAGGGCGGCCTGGCTTGTGACAAGCGATACGCGGGAACTCACCCGGTGCACGCAGAAGTGACTGTTCAGGCGTGCTTGCCAGCAGCAGGTGAACCCGTAAAAAACGAATGCCGCGCTTTTCCCCAAGCGCGGCATTCGCCTGGACCCAACTTTAGAACCCGCCCTTCCCCGTTCTGATTGGGCGGGTTTCTTTTTTGTCATTCCGAAGGATAGCGCAACCACAACGGGGAGCTCCTAATAGCATCTTTCACGTAAATTTGCACGCGATTGTATTCAATCGCTCTGGCCATAGCCCGCGCCAGCCTCGCCCGTCGCGCCATCTCCCGCCGCAACGCGATCATCTCGGCCGAGCGGCCGCCATGGATCGTGCGGGCCTTCCTGATCCGGTCGATGCCCTCAGCCGTGCGCGGTCCCGTCGATTTCCCGCCGTGCATGCGGCACCGGCCGTTCGGCATCGCTGGCGACCGGCACGAGCTCCCGCTCCTGGTCCGAGACCCGCAACGAGGGCAGGACCACGCCAGCATCAGGTGCATGCGCCAGCTTGGGAGCGTTTGCTTGGGGTTCTCCGCTCGATTTGGCTGCAGCCCCTCCCCCCGGTCGTCCTGGTGCAACGGTTCCGACAATCGCCTGACCTCCGTTAACAACGACACGCTCGACAACCACCCGCTGCTGGACGGCCTTGCCGCGCTTGCGATCGAGCGCGGATAGCAGCTCGGTAAACGTGCGCGAGGCATTCGCCGCGGCCTTGCGGAACCCCTGCGCGGCCTCAAAGGGCTGGTCCGGATGCATCGCCCGCCGGCTGCATTCCATGCTGGCATGGTGCATCGCGACTGCCTGCGCGGCGATCATGGCCTCGATTTCATCGGTGGGCCCGAACGCGGCCAGAGCGGTTACGACCGCCGCGTATTGGCGCTCGCGATCCTCCTCGGAGCGTTCGGCGGGCATCCAGACAGTGCGGATCACCGAATTCACGAGGAGGAGGTTGAATCCATCGCTTTCTGATCCGCCGATGCGCTTCAGCCCGTTCGTTTCCGGCTTGCTCATGTCGAGGTGCAGCGGCTTTGGATTGGCGCCTTTTTTGGTCATGCGCGCCCCCGGCGCTCCGCCAACGGCTCATGCCGGCACAAGGGGGCACCCCCGGCAACCAACCGGAGTGCAGGAGATGCTGGGGATTGCAGGGGATGTTTTCGGCGCTTTCTAGAGAATGTCATTAGTAGCGTATATGGAACGAGTGACATTTTCTGGGTCTCGGTATAAACATCCCCTGCAATCCCCTGCATCTCCTGCATTATCCCTTAACCACGCTCCATTTCGTCACTCCGCTACGATCGATGCCGTCGGTGGTAAATCTGATCCCATTCGCAATGCGGCCCTTCACCTTGCGCAGCCAGTAACCCAGCCGGGTGGCGTCCACAGTGCCGCGCACGCCGGCGACATTGCCCTCGGCAAGCGCATTGCGCAGATCGAGCAGCCTGGCGCCGCCAAAGCCATTTGGATCAAACCCAGCGACAGAATCAGCAACCTGCCGGGCGGTCATAGCCCGCTCCCCGAAGCATGCCTGCCACAGGATCAGCACCTGGCGCAGGGCGCCCAGCTCGGGATCATCATCGCGTGCGGCCTGAACGGACTGCACGGGATCCGCGCAGCCCAGCCAGACCAGGCTCGACCTCACTAGGTCACTCCACCCACCAAAGGATGCGAGCGGCTTCAGCAGGCCGGGACTGCCAGCCTGGAGATAGGCCCGGACAATGGTGAGGCAGGCGCCGACATACTGCCCGCGATCGGCCAAGACGCGCTGAACGGGATCGAATGAAAACGTGCGGTCCTCGGGGTGCTCCATCTTGGCGTCGAGGTCGCACACCAGAGTCCGGCGCGTCATGTCGCCAGCTACGCGCAAGGCGTTCCCGGTAGCAAACAGCGTCGCCCTGCTTTCAATCTCGATGATTTCGGATCGTCCCAGCGGACGAACACGCAGCAGCGGCCGCTCAATGGCCTGACACAGAAAATCGCCGCCCAGAATGCCGTTCACATTATCCACGCTGATGCATGGGAAACCTGAGAGCAGCAAGGCGACGAGCCGCTTTTCCAGTTCCTCTTCCTTGGGGGAAGCAGCTGCCACCGGGCAAATCCGGCCAGTCGCGATCGCACTCGCAAGATCGACCAAGAAAGACTTGCCCGTGCCTGCGGTGGGAGCCCGGAAGGCATGCAACGGCGCAACTGAGAATGCCCCGCGTGTTACGGCCGTAATCATCCCGGAAATCGCCACCGCGCGATCCACATCCGCGACGAATGGGAATTCACTCAGCAATGCCTGGAGCAGCTCGAGCGCATACACCGCATCCGCTCGCGAAGGATTTGCACCCACTGCCGGCATCACCAAACCGGGATCCGGCATATAGAAAAGCCGGGTCGCGGGATCGTATCCTGGTTCGGCAAGAATCGAGCCATCCCGGCGCAAAGTCGGTGTGGTGATCACACCAGCGATCGGCGGCACCGTCCAAAACCCACACCGGCTTAGTATCACCTTGGCAACCAGCTCTGGCGGGTCGCAGGGCGCGTCGCGCTTGGCGCGCCCATCGTATTCGACCCAATCCGCTGCCTGGGCGAGCAAGTCGATCATTGCGGGCTGCGTGATTTTCTTCAGCCCCGCTGCAATGGTCGTTCGCTGATCGGATGCGGCGATTTCCCAACAGAGCGGCCGGACCAGAGCGTCACCGCGCTGAAAGATCGGCAGCAAAGAAGCCCTAAGCGCGGCCTCGCCTGCAGTGGCGAGCACGTCGACCTTGCCGGGTGCAACACGGATGACCGGCTTCTCGGCTGGCCCAGTTGCGCTAGCCAACAACCGGGCGAGATCCTCAAAACAGCTCGTGAAGTTTTACCGCCTTATCGAAGAAGCGCGTCCGCCAATGCGTGCGGACGGATCCGT
>JAFAHH010000122.1 GCA_019237355.1 Acetobacteraceae bacterium
TGATCCGCTCGTTGTGGGCGAGGTGCATCGGACGTGCATGGCACGCCGGTTAGAGTCCCGGCAAAGCCAGGGTCAGACGGAGCCTCTCGGCCGCCCAGGACGGCGCGGGATCCAGGTCCGTCAGGATCGGCCCTATCGGGCCGGAAATCCGTTGAGAGCCGGCAGCCCGTTCGGGTCGCTCATTGAGAATCCCCCATAACCAATTTCAAATGACGCTTGTCGAGAAAGGGCTTGAGCTGCGCCGCCCCTTCGACAAATTCCCGGTGATACTCGGCAAGTTTCTCGCGATACCTTTCATTGTGATCATCGCCCAGATGAAACTCGCCTTTGCGCAGGACCCGAAGCAGGCTGGCGACGCCCTTGTTGTAACCGGCGGCCGCCCGCCGGATTTCATTGAAGGCGTCCTCGACGATTTCTTCTGTGTATTTAGAGATGTCGATGTGCTGATACGCTTCGCGCGCGAGCTTACCCTTGAACCGGCCAACGCCGCTTTCGATGCTGTCCCAGCATTCCTGGCGAATGTCCTGAGCCGTTATCTTGGTCTTGCCCTTCGGTTTGTTCGCACGAATTTTCGCCAGAACATCCTTGGCAAACTCAAACTGCTGATCGACCGGTAGGTAGGATTTGAAAGTATCGCCCGTCACTACCTTGCGGAAGGCTTCGGCGTGGGGCGTCCATTTTGAAAAGCTGGGCGCAACGCGCGTCGTAGGTGACTGGCTTTTGGGAGGCGGTAGCAACCGCCCTCCTGGTCGACTCGCTTGCCTGTTGCTTCTTGGCCGCATTTTTCTTGGCGGCGCGCGTTTGCTTGGCGGCGGCTGCTTTGTCAGCTTGCGTGCGAGCCTGCGCCTCTCGCTCCTCTGCCTCGCGCGCGGCGCGCTCCGCCTCTTCTTGTTCGGCACGCAACTCGGCTTCGGCCAGCTGCTGGGCTTCAGCAACGATTTGAGCCATGCGCCCGCCGTCTTTGAGTTGGCCGAGCGCTGCCTCAATTTGGTAGGTGCTGAGCGAGCCCTCGGGCGCTATGGCCAGAATGCAATCACGGCCGATGCCGGACCCGGCCTCTAGGCGACCGCGCGCGCTTGGTTAATCGATTTTGGGGGCGACCTTCTCCAGATTTCTGGCGAAGGTCGGTTCGTCCCAGCGCAGCAGGCTGTAAGCCATGATCTTGCTGGCCGCCGCCACGGCATCGACGCAAGCGGCGGCAGTAGAGCCGCGCTGCGTTGCATTCTCTGAAAGCAGCAGCCGGACCATTTGCACATCGTCCAGGTCCCGGACCTCGATCGGCGCGGTCTCCAGCCCCAACTGCCGCGCCGCTGTGATGCGGTGATGCCCGAAAGCAAGCTCGAAATAGCCAACGTCAGCCCGGCGAGCCACGACGCCCGCCCAGAAGCCGTCAGCGCCGATCGAGGCTTTCAGCTTCTCGACTTGTTCTTGATCGATCGGGTGAAGCTCAAAATCCCGGAACGGGTTAGGCTTTAATTGGCCCAAAGCAATTTGCATTCGTTATCGATCCTTCTTGCTCTTTTTCGATTGGGGCGTCGCTGGCCGCTGGCCTACTCACGGCCAGGCTGCACCGGCCGATAGCCCGGGTGCGTCGCGTATCGGCGCCGGAACTTTTCGGGCTCGGGGATCGGCTCTCCATTCAGCGGCCCGGGCGGCGGCCACGTCCGGCACCACCCGCCTATGCACTGGATGCCAAAGGGGAACGGCCGCAAGACCATTTGGCCAGCTTCCGCGGCTTCCTTAGGCCGGCGTTTTTTGCATCGGTTAGCCAGCAACGCTATCTCGTCATGGTCGGTAGCGTGTAGCCACTCTTGCCCTGCTTCGCCTTCTCCATCGCCATTTTGAACTGGTCCGCAGTAACAACCGGGATTACCGCAAACTTCCGAAAGTATCCCGATGCCACTACGGTCATGTAGTATGCTTCAGCAGCCACATCGTCCGGTAACTCATAAATCGCAATCCCGTCCCAGTCGCTACCGGTTGAATAGAAGTAGATAGCTTCGAGTTTCCCACCAAAGTTCTCGGTCAACTTGCGAGCGACTGCCGAGCGGTCTTCTGGGTTCTCGGTCATCGCTTTGATGGCGCTGTCTGCGTATTTGAACATGCCCATGTAATAGTGCATC
>JAFAHH010000824.1 GCA_019237355.1 Acetobacteraceae bacterium
CGAAGGCGAGCACGAGGTCGTAGCGGTCGGCAATCCGCTGGTGCGGCGCGTTCTAGGGGTCATGCCCCAGAAGCGGATCTGGTTTTGGAAATGTTCGGCGAGGAACGCGCTGCCGTGGTCGTGTCGCAGGGAATAACGCCGGACCAAAAGCGAAGGTTCATCGCAGAGAGGGTCCGCGTTATCCAAACTAAGGTGTTGCGCGGTACAACTTATGCCGGCGGACAGCAACCCACAGAGCGGGCTATCCGCAAACGGCGAGGGACCTCAATGTTTCGGCCGCTACGGTGTCTCGGGCGGTTGCAGCCGAGAGCATTGAACGAGAGGCCAAAGAGATAGCCGACAGGGCGAAGCTGCCCGAGCGATGGACTACATGCTGAAGCGCTGGCCGACGTTCACGCGGTTCCTTGAGGACGGCCAAATTTGCTTGAGCAACAATGCGGCTGAACGCGAATTGAGAGGCATCGCCCTAGGCAGAAAATGCTGGCCTTTTGCAGGCAGCAATCGCGAACCCACGGGAGCCGACGGGCAACAGGGCACCTACTCACGAGACGCTGTCGCTCGGGGCACCGTGAAGCACCGTGAAACCGACCCCTCCCCATGCACTCGTAGACCACATGAAAAGGGGTTGGGGTTGGGGTTGGCCTTGCGGAAGCCGGCCCCGCACGGCTTCTGAATGAATGGACTAAGGATTGCACCAGCATCCCCCCGTTTGCGCCCCTAAAAAAGGCGGGAGATGAGGCATCTTCCTCCCGACACTATCCGGGAGTGTACCGATGCCAATTCGGCTCAAACGCAACTTGACCACATCCAGTCTCGAAGAAATCTCGCGCCTGCTGCCCGAGGAGTCTGATTCCGAACTTTCCGCAGCACCGAATCCTGTTACGCCGAGCCCCGAACCGCGACCAAGTCCGCCCTTCCTAACCTTGCGGGAGGCCGCGGATTGGCTCTGCGTCTCGCTCTCCACGGTGAAGCGGCTATTGGCCAAGGGTGAGCTCACCTCTGTGCGGATTGGCGCCCGGCAGAAGATTCCCTCAAGCGAGCTAACAGCTCACCTTGCGGGTGAGCAACCTTCAGTAGAAGAATGGTCAGCGGTGGCTGACACGTTTGGCGGCCGGGTGCACGTCGAATGGGATGCCGCAGAGCCAGTTACGCCGCTTGGCCAACTGCCGTTCTTCATCGAGTATCTCAAACAGGGTGGCCTGTTTGATGGCTGGGTGGCGGATTGTCCGCTCTCGTTTTCTAGCCCCAATGCGCCGCGGAAGCGCGATGTGCTCGGCACGCTGCTGCTATCGGTTCTGGCTGGACATCGTCGTTATGCCCACATCACGGCGCTGCGCGCCGATACGGTGAACCCGCCGCTATTGGGCATGCGCAAGGTGGTGAGCGAAGATGCGGTTCGCCGCGCGCTGGCGAAAATCGGCGAACCGGAAGGGCTGGCCTGGCTGCAGGTGCATTTCAATTATTGTGTATTACCGTTGCTAAATGAGCCTTGGGTTCTCGACATCGATAGCACGATCAAGCCGCTCTATGGTGAGCAGGAAGGTGCGGTGGTTAGTTACAATCCGCACAAGCCTGGACGGCCATCACATTGTTACCACACCTATATGATATCGAACCTGCGCCTTGTGCTGAGCGTCGATGTGCAGCCGGGCGACCAGCACCATCCCAAGCATGCCGCGGACGGGCTTTGGTCGTTGCTCGATCGCCTTGGCCGGGCGCGCTGGCCGGCCCTGCTGCGCGGCGATGCCGAATGGGGCAATGAGCCGGTGATGTCACGCGCCGAGCGGGAAGGCTTACCGTATTTGTTCCGTCTGCGGGCCACGACCAATGTCAAGCGGGCGCTCGAGAGAGCCATGGCTGAGCACGACTGGAGGGATGCGGGCCAGGGTTGGCAGGGCAAGGAGACAAGCTTGCGGCTGATGGGCTGGAGCCGGCATCGGCGGGTCATCTTGCTGCGCCGCAAGCTCAATCGTCCGCTGGCGGTTGTCGACCGCTCGCATCCGGAATTGCCGCTGCTCAGCTTTGCCGAGGTTGGTGACAAGCGGGAGGTTTGGGAATATGCGGCTTTGGTCAGTTCGCTGGACAGCGAAATTTTAACTTTGGGCCAGCTCTATCGTGATCGCGCGGCTTGCGAGAATGCCTTTGATGAATTGAATAACCACTGGGGCTGGGGCGGTTTCACCACGCAGGACCTGAAACGCTGCCGGCTGCTCGCCCGTAGTGTTGCTCTCATTTACAACTGGTGGAGCTTGTTTGTGCGCCTGGCCGATCCGGAGCATCATCGCGAGGCGATCACCAGCCGGCCATTACTGTTGCAGGCCATTGCCCGGCAGACCCGTCACGCTGGCCAAACCAAGCTGACGGTCAGCAGCACGCATGGCGAGCAGCATAAAGCGCGGCGCGCCTATTTGCGGATTGCCAGCTTCTTTGCCGCGCTACGGAAAAAAGCGGAGCAGTTGGATCCGGTGCAGCGCTGGTATCACATTCTCAGCGAGGCGCTCCGCAGGTTCCTGAAAGGTCGCCAGCTGGTCCCGCCAGCACGCCTCGAGCCCGCCTGAATTACTCGCTCTGATTGCAAATCAGGCGAAATATCCGACCCAATTCAGGCCCAACCGCCGGATTTAGGATCACTCATGCTCTCATTGCCTTTGCTCCAAACAACAGGTTCCAACCGCCTCGCAACGGCTGCGGTTTTGGCAAGTAGAAGCCTAACTGCAGAAGAGTCATCCAGGGAGGCCTGATTGCCTGCTGCTGAGGTTTTCAGGATCGGCCAGCAGGCGGTGTAGTCCGGTGTGCGGGCGAGCTTCCAACCGCACTCTTGGGCGTTTGTGGGTTCGCATTCATGTCGGCTCCGTCTTACGCCGCCGCCCAGCCCAGGCGCGTATTTTCGCCAGCCGGCTGCGAACCTCGGTAACGAGTTCGCGCCGAAGCTGGCTGCGTTGCGGTACCTTTTGGACAGCGCTGCTCTAATTGCCGGCTGTCAAGTTTTTCGGTCACCTTACGTGTTCGTAAAAGGTCGAGCCCCGGCGAGGTACCGACTCACAGTGGCAGGCCCCTGCCGGTCGAAGCCCGTGGCAAATGTGAATCACTGCTAATCATTTTTCTAATTTCAGCCGGCAATGGACACAGGTCCCCGTTCAAGAATCGGATTTCATTCAGCTATTGCAGAGAACAGATTATGCGGGGGTATTTACAATGGCAGACGCGGCCATCCTTAACGGCAAAGACAGTCGTCGAACCGAGTCGTTAGATCCGGTCGGGCCAGAAGTAACGACGTCCGACTCGGAGGATAACGAGCGTACAAACCGCGACGGTCCACGTTGGCTCTTACTGACGTCGGCAAAAGGAGGATCTGGGAAAACGACAACCGCTTATAATCTCGCCGTCTTTGCTGCTAACGAGGGTTTGAAGGTTGCGATTGTCGATCTCGACGCTCAGGGTGCCCTAACCACTTGGTACAGGCTCCGACCTCCTGAGGCACCCCACATCCTGCACTTCTGGTCAACCATGAACCGGTTTCAAGAAGTATTCGATCGCCTTGAGGCCATTCACGGGTTGGATCTAGTCGTCATCGATACTCCTCCCGCGGTTGAAGCTTACGATTCGACAATTAAGAGGCTTATTCGCCGTGCGGACCTCTGCTTGGTGCCTTCCAATCAGGGGGGCGTGGACCCAAGCATCGCCGCTAACTGGCTTCATTTCCTTAAGCGCGAGCGAGCTCGCGCGGCTTGTATCCTGAACCACGCCAAGACGAATTCTAGATCATTCAAGCCAACCAAGCTGGCTTTAGCGGCAGCAGGTTCTCTTTGTCCGTTCGAGGTGCGATCGTTAGAGGACATCAAAGAAACCGTAACACTCGGCCTGGGCATACTCGAAGTCACGCGCGCCCAAGGAGTCGAGGACTATCGTGGGGTTTGGACCTACGTGCGCAGCGAACTGGGAATTTGAATCATGACTGGATCGAAACCATTCCGAATGTCAGCTGATCGCGCACGAGAGCGGGCTAGAGATGCCGCTCATCCCAGCATGGAGGGGCCGTCGCAGATCCGAGCACTTCGCCGAGCGATCATCCCTTACAAAACGGCGGCTGAGTACGTGCAGGAGATCAGGACACTCTGGGCGGAGGCCGCCGAGAGCTTTCTCACTATCGGTCGATGGCTAAACAAGGCCAAAGAGACGCTGCCGCATGGCGAATGGCAGCGAATGATAGAGGAGCAGCTTCCGTTTGACCGGAATAGAGCCTATCAACTTCGGATGGTGGCAACGATGGTCGATTCAGGACGGGTTGCCGAAACCGATCTGCCAATGTCCAGCGCCACAGCCTACCTGTTCACCAACCTTGACCAGGAAGGAATCCAAGCGGCTAAGCAGGACGGTATTCTGCGCCCAGACGTGAAGCGACCCGAGGTGCGCGAGTGGAAAGCTCGGTATTTAGGTCCCCGCTTGAACTCGGAGGAGATCCAGCGCAGGCGTGAAGCTCTGTTAGCCAGAATTAAGCGCTATGAAGATGAGCTCGATCGAGCACGCCAGGAGCTCAGAGCCCTTGAAGTCGAATTCGAGCGTACGCCTCTCACGATAGATGGTATCGCACACGAGCCAGCTAAGTAGCACGGGTAGCTCAAGGCCAGCTGAAGTAGGCCGTGCTCTGAGGATATGAAGCGGCGCTATCGCGGAGTGCCTCCTCGAGGGCTGGAAGAAAATTGGTAAAGCGTGCGCCGATGTTGGCGGGACCGGCACAATCCCGCGCGCGCCCAACACCCGCGCGGTGAACGCCACGGCCCAGCGGTCCTTTACTGCGGCCCCTGCTAGCCGCAGATGTCCCCGCCTCAACGAGTCCGATCAGACGTCGAGGCCAAGTGCTGCCTCAGCAAGCCCCTCCGCTACGAGGAAACCGGTGACGTGGATTTCCCGGGCTTGGTTACGACGGAGCCGTTACCCACCGCCGGTGAGTCGCCCGCGAGATCACGGCAAAACGTTTCGGCAAGGAACCAGGCGCAGCCCAGGCTTAGCAGTGCGGTAAGCGCGATGTAGCCCGAGATCGGCCAGGTCTGGTGATATTGCGCGAACAGCCAAGCGGAGATGAGCGGGGTCGGGCCGGACGTCACAATTCCCGCGATCTGATATGGGAGGGAGGCGCCAGTATAGCGGACCCGCGTGCCGAAAATTTCAGCGAACCAGGTTGATTGCACGCCGTAGACCGACGCCTGGCTGACTGCGATCCCCATGATGTAGGCGAGAACGATCAGAATTGCACTTTTGGTCGCGAGCAGTGGGAAGAAAACGAAGCCGTAGATCACAACGAACACACAGCCCAGCAGGTAGGTCACGCGCCGGCCGATACGATCCGATAGTGCGCCGAATAGGGGCAGCGTAGCCAGCGCGAATACTGAGCCGATGATGATCGCATTCAGCAGCAGCCCGCGAGATAGTCCGAGCTGCTGTGTGCCGTAGGCGAGGACGAAGACGTTGATGACGTTGAAGGTGATGTCGGTGGCGAATCGCGTACCCACCGTCAGCAGCACGTCCTTGGGGTGCCGCTTGAGCAGCTCGATCAGCGGCGCCTTGACGACGTCGCGGCTGCTTTTGACCACCTCAAAAACCGGGGATTCGGCGACGCGCAGCCGGATGAAGAGGCCGATGACCACCAGCACGAGGCTGAGCAGGAATGGAATGCGCCAGCCCCAAGCTAGGAAGGCCGTCTCGGGCAGGCTGGTGGTCAGCGTGAATATGCCCGTCGACAGGATTAGGCCGAGCGGAACGCCGAGCTGTGGAAACGCGCCGTAAAAGCCGCGCTGCTTAGCCGGCACGGATTCGACGACCAACAACACGGCACCGCCCCACTCCCCGCCGACGGCAAGGCCTTGGCAAAGGCGCATCGCGATCAGCAGCGCGGGAGCCCAAACGCCTATCGCGTCGTATCCGGGTAAGGCGCCGATCACGGCGGTGCCGATACCCATGATGGTAAGAGTCGCCACTAACGCCGCCTTGCGGCCGATGCGGTCCCCGAAATGGCCGAAGAAGACCGCGCCGACTGGCCGGGCGAGGTAGCCCACGGCAAACGTCCCGAATGCCGCAATGGTGCCAGCGAGCGGATCGAAGGAGGGGAAAAACAGCTTGCCGAAAACCAGCGCTGAGGCGGTTGCGTAGAGGAAGAAATCGTACCATTCGATGGCGGTGCCGACCACGGACGAGATCAGGACGCGGTTAATCGCGGCTCGGTCGAGCCGGTTCTGAATTATGGCGCTGGGCATTGTTTGGCTGGTTCCTACCAGTAAAGTTCCATTGGAAACCTGTCTAGGATTTCCACGCCGTTTTGCGTAAGTCTTACAATGTGCTCGGAGCGCAGGCCGCCCGTTCCAGGAACGGTTATCGTCGCCTTCAGCGTGAACACCATGTTCTCTTGCAGGACCGTGCGGTTGCCGGGACCGATCCAGGGCGCCTCCTCCTCCGGGTCCATACCAGTACCATGTCCAGTTCCATGGCCGCGCGCTTCGCTGGAAAAGCGCTCGTACCCGGACTGCACCAGCGCGTTCTGAATTACGGCGTTCAGCTCCGCGGCCAGAATGCCCGGGCGGGCCGCCGCCAGCCCGGCTTCCACCGCCCTCGCGGCGGCGGCGACGATTGCCTTCTTCTCCGCCCCTGCCGGGCCATAAGTGAAGCCGCGGCCGCCGTCGGCCACATAGCCGAGGTAGCGAGCACCAATGTCGGTCATGACCAGATCGCCCGGCTCCAGCATACGGTCGGTCGGCCGGGCGAGGTTGTAGGCGGAGCGCGGGCCGGCCTGCACCATGCTATCGTAGGCCGGACGCTCGGCGCCGCCTGCCAGCATGGCGCGATCGGCAATCAGGGCGAGGTCGCGTTCCGAGTAGCGCGCGCCCTCGGCGAGCGCGTCGCGTATAGCGGCCATGGCCGCATCGGTCAGCGCAGCTGCCTTGCGCATCAGACCTAGTTCCGCCTCGCTCTTGACCGCCTTGATTTCGGCCAGCAGCGATGTCGGCTCGAGCGCTCGGTCGCCCAATGCAGCCCGGATGCGATCAAGCACGCTGGCGGGTATGTAGGCGGCGCCGGCAAGACCGAACGTGCCGGTGGGTTGGCGGGCGGCAAGGATGCGGACGGACTGCGTGAGCTCGCGCAAGCTGCGTACCTCGAACAGGGTGACGCTGCTCGCGTAATCAAGGCATTGGTCGGATACGAACAATAGCGGATCGCTGTCGGTGCCGAGGAACAGCACGGCATTGGCGATATCAGAGACCCCGTCCAGCGGACGGAACTCCGTGAAATAGTTAATGTTGGCGCCGCGCCAGCAATCCCCGAACGCGATTAGGCCGGCGGCACCGGATTTTTGCAGCGCGGCACGCACCAAGGCAATCCGGTGACGGAACTCTTCTGGTACGATTTGATCTGTCAAGTTAGCGAGGGTCGCCATAAGTCACGTTCTCCTCTCCTCGATCGTCGATATCAGCCAGCAATTCAGAACGCCTCGTGACGCAAGGAGGAAACATGGAGCAATTGATCCCAGGCCATGTTGTACGCCTGCTCCCACAACACAGCCGTGCAATACTCTTGCTCGATAACGCAGAGAAAATCGCCGTTTGCATGCGAACAGACACGCTCGAACGGCTCCAATCGGTGACCGCGTCTGGTAGGCGAAGGACCGAATACCGAGCACGCCAGTCGCATTGTCCCTGTATGGTGCGAGTAGCTACCGTAACCGCATCGGGCGATCACCCGGCTGAGAGCTCGCTAAAGCCCATTCGAGCCCTGCTCAGATCTTAGCGCTAAGCCTTGCGGCAGCATGTCCGGCTTCGCTCGGGGGGCGGTCACGGTCATGAGGTCATCGCGCTGATCGCCCAGTCGTATCTCGAAGCCGAGTGTGCGTCGGCAGCGCCGTTAATTCGAGCCGACTTCGACGACCGAGGCGGGCAGGGGCTTCGCCGTTGCTCGAACTGCGGCTACTCCCTTCGTCATTGGCGGTGAAGTCAGGTAGGGGCGAGGGCGGTTTCCGCTGGCCGCCCCAAGCGCCGGCTCGATCGGCTGAAAAACGAGAGGAAGCGTCGCGCCGATGTTGTCGGGACCGGCACAGTCCGCCCATATGCGTCCGGCGCACGCTTGTTGAGGACATTGCCTATGGACTGGTCAGGTTGCCCGCTCGTGGTTTCCCGCCCCGGATACCTCTCTGGGGCACCAGCCCTGCGTGAGGATCCGCGCTTTCCGGCCGCTGCCGTGATCGAGAATATGGACCTCGGGGAGTCAGCTCAGGACGTGGTCGAGGCATACGCGCTGACGACGCCGGCCCGCGACATCCAGGCGATCTACGATTACGCCAAGAGGCAGCGTGTCGCGGGTCTTGTGTGATGTGAATATCCCGCGTCCTGCGAGCCGACTTCTCGCCCACCACGAAATCGAATTTGCCGACCGACGGGGCTGGCGGGAGCTGACGAATGGCGATCTGCTGAACGCTGCCGAGCGGGAGGGCTTCGACGTGCTCCTAACGGCGGACACAAACATTCGGTACCAGCAGAACCTTGCTGCGCGCCGGATCGCCATTGTGGCGCTCTCGACGAACGCTTGGCCGGTAGTCCGGGACAACCCGGGGCCGGTCATCCAGGCCGTCGACGAGGCTACACCGGGCTCCTATCGCGAGGTCGATCTGCCGCGTCCAACATCGCGCCGCTCTGGTTCAGAGCGCAAGCCGTGAGTCGTCCCCGACGGGGGGCGATGTGGCGGGTAAGGCAGAAACGCGGCACACGTAATAAGCGCGGTTATCGCT
>JAFAHH010000883.1 GCA_019237355.1 Acetobacteraceae bacterium
CGAAAAAATGTCGGAGGTGTTGCTTCGCTTTGCTGACCCGATCCTGGATCGGTCGGCGCCCCTCGAAGAGATCCGGTCCACCTTATTTTTCGCAATGACCATCTGGAACTACGCGTTGCTGCCGGCCAAGGCACGCTCGGAGTCCAAGGGCCTGTTCAGAAAAGTCCTGAGTGACCCGTGGTCGAGTTCCGTGGTGCAGGGGCTTCTCGAACGCAAGGCGCAGCTTTTTGCCGACAATCAACGGATGTTCTACGACCTCGAAGTTTACCAGAGGGGGGATGAGCTGAAGGTCAACGTCGTTTCTGCACTGCCGGGGCCACCAACCGAAGGCGGCGCTAAGTCGGGCTCATTGTAGAATCGCCTTGGTGAACAAGCCCGTGGGCAAGCTGCCCGGTCGTTTTTGGGACGATAGCGGAACCCCTTTGCGGACTCGTCCTTATGTGACTTTTCTGCTCCGTTGCTCCCCAATACCCTTCACGCACGCTTTGGGAGAGACCCTGCGCTGGCCTTTTTTGGTAGACCTTCGGCGCCGAGTCGTTCACGATGCGAGACGTTGCCCCGGCCTATGAATCTCAAACTGAGCATCGTCCCCCTGTTCTTTCTTGCCCTCATTCCGGGATGGGCAGGCACGCCAGAAGCGAAGGTGGTGGAACAACCCCCGGCCACGCCGATCGAACCTTGGCAAGTGACGGTCGGGGTTCCCGGCTGGCTCGTCAACGTCAGCGGCACCACGGGATTCCGCGGCGTCAACGCGAACATGAACATTGACGTCGGCAAGATCCTCTGGCACACCAATGCGGTTGCGTCGTTGGCCGGCGAAGTTAGGTATGGGCGTTTCAGCGCCGTGGGCGACTTCCTGTACCTGAACGCTCAGGCCGGTGTGGGCACGCCGGGCCTGGTGTCCAACCTGGCCCTGGGCCTGCAAAACTTCATCGGGGAATTCGGCTTGTCCTACCGGCTGCTCGAAGGAGCCCGGGGTTGGTTGGACCTGCTGTGCGGGTTTCGGTACACCTACCTGGGCGAGCAGGTGGGCTTAGGGGCCAATAACCAGGCGATCAACGCCGCCAGCACCGCGTTGGTGGACCAGGTCGCCGAGCGCGCCACCACGCCCGGCTCCGACCTCAACGCGCTCATCCAGCAAGAGATCGACAACCGGCTTACGGCGCTAAAGGGACAAAACCCGCCGATCCCCGTGGGCCCGCTGGCGGGCCGGGTACCGGAGCAAGTTCATGAGGCGGCCCTACAATTGATTGAGGGCCAGCAGCCGGAGCTTGCGGCGGCGATCCGGGCGGGCGCTCAAGCCCGAGTCAATCAGCTCAAGGCCCGATTGGCAAGCCAGGTCGCCAACCTTCTAGGGACCCGACTCAATGAAAGCTTTTCGTTTTATGACAACTGGGTTGATCCGGTGATCGGGTTACGGGGGCGCGTTAACCTGAGCCAAGCGTTCTACCTCACGGCCGAAAGCGACGTGGGCGGCTTCGGCATCGGCTCAGACGTCGCCGTGCAGGAATACGCGGCCCTGGGCTGTCAGATCACCCGTAACCTCTATTCGGAGGTGGGCTACCGGTTTCTTTATGATGACTTCCGCGACACCAACTTTCTGTATCAGATGGCCTTGCACGGTGCCCAGATCACCGTCGGGCTCCATTTTTAAGGGCGCTGCGGCTCCAGAAACCCTCAGCCGTTCTGCCGGATGATCTTGGGGGTGGGCTCATCTGGGCACCGGGGGGCGATCGCGACGGCGACGGCGTTAAGCAGCGCCGGACCATCCACCGGCTTGGCGAGGTACGCCGCTGCGCCGTTCGCCAGGGCGCACTCGCGCGCCTGCGGGGAATCGCGGCCGGTGATGACGATGACCGGCACCCGGGCCGCCGCCTGCGCCAGCCGACGTTGAACCTCAAAGCCGTCCATCTGCGGCATGTGCAGGTCGAGGACCACGCAGTCGGGCGTGTGATTTTGCAACGAGTCCAGGAACGCCGCCCCGGAAGCGAACGTCTCGACGTTCAGTCCCGCCAAACGCAGCAACCGGTTAAGGGCTTTGCCCACGGGGGCTTCGTCATCCACGACGGCAATCAGGGCCCGCGCCATACACCTTTGACGTTAGCAGCCCTCCCGGGCATCGGTATTGTACCTTCGGTTAATAACGACGGAAATCCCCGCGCGGGGGCGAACCGGCGCCCCGTTTGGCCAAACGGGGGGCACCGCCCTTTTCTCCACCACGCGCGCGCCCGATAGGCTTGGGTACGGTTAGCTTTTTCACCGAACGAAAGATCGATCACGGCCGGCGGGTCGCGCTTGGTTGGCGCGCGTAAATTTCGGTTCACTCGGGCTGCGGGCCTGGCGCGCGACGCGATGCCGCTCGAGGGCAGCGCGGGGCTCATCAACCGACGCCATCCTCCACGGTAGCCACATGCAGCGGTCGCGCCTCGGCCCGCAGGGCAGACGGTTCGTGGGCCCACCACAAGGACGGTAGCCGCCCGCGGCGCTCACGCGCTGCCCGGCCCCTTTAGCGGTAGCGTGAACTGAAAGGTCGCGCCGCGGCCCGCGTTGTTGGTGGCCACAGCCTGCCCCCGTGGGCGGCGATGATGGTGCGGCACACCGCCAAGCCCAGCCCGATGCCTTGGGCCTTCGTGGTGAAAAAGGGCTCAAAGATGCGCCCCAGTTGATCGGGCGGGATGCCGCCGCCCTGGTCGCTTACCGACACCCGCACCCCTTGGCCATCCTCCAGCTCGGTGCG
>JAFAHH010000897.1 GCA_019237355.1 Acetobacteraceae bacterium
GTGCAGGTCCCAGAAGTGCAGCTTATGGCCGTACTGGCCGCCGAGCAGCACCTCTGGGATCAGGCCATCTTCGAACGTGGCAGGCAAACCCCACTCGCTGGTGACGATCGTGTCATGCCCAAGATGCCACCACGAGTCGTAGGCGAGGCGCTGCGGTCCGCGGTCGATCTCCCATCGTCCCCGAATGTCGAAAGTCTCGTGATCCATCAGAAATATTCCCCCCGGTGCTTCGCCGTTTGGATTGGCCAGGGCGCTGACATAGATGCCCTCGGGTCCGCAATGAATCGTATGTGGGCGGGTGTAGCCGGCCCTCTCCGCTACCTCCTCCGGCTCCAGCACGCGCACGATCTTCGGGTTTCGCGGATCCTGCTTGGTATCCAGGATGTGCAGCCGCGACGACCGTAACCCAGGAACAACGAGATAGCGCCGCTCGGAATGCGGATGCGGCGCATTCGGGCAGAGGCATGAGCTGCAGGCGTTCCAGCCGAAATGATGCAACTCGTCGCCCAAATTCGGCATGGGCACGTTGCCTACTTGCTGGGCATAAGTCGGCGAGGCCGGATCGACATCGATCACCGCGATCGCATCGGGCACTTGCCGGGTCGGATCGAAGCTCGCGACATAGGCCAGCTTCTCCGCGAGCGCCTTCATTGCCATGCGGGGCGAGGGATAGAATGTGGGATCAGGCATCCACGTAGGCATCGCGAGGTCTCTCGTTCCGTTGGTTCAGATCGCAAGATAATCCGGGTGAGCAGATGAGCGCGGCCGGGCACCGTGCGACCTGGCGAATGCGCTCTATCCCCCTTAAGCCTTGGGCGGGCCAGTGCTAAGCCCGCCGTGCAATCGGCACCGGCGTCTACGTCGCATTATCGGAGCCCGCGCGATATTCGCCATCTGACCTACAACGCGCCGAGCGAATTCTCCTGTTTCGCTCTCCCAAGGGCCGGTTTTTGCCGGGGCAGGGTTGCATCGGCTGCACGGAAAACCTCGGCTTTCAGCCAGCGAGCCACGGGTAGGCTTAACCGGAGTGCTCAGCCCGGCTCAGCGTTTCATTTCTTGTTGTGCTTCTTCTATTTGCTGTCCACGCGGCGCGAGTCGTGGCCAGTGAGGCTTTACCTTTTGCGCTCGTGGAGTAGGAAAATTCGGCTGGTTTAGCTCTTGGGCGGTCCTGCTCCCAGCCGAGCCGGGCAATGGCGTGCTACCCTGTGCCCATACGATGGCTGGGGCGGTTAGGACGCCCAAAGCAAATGCCATCGTCGTGGCAATCCTGCCGAGTTTTTGTAATGTGACCATTTGCACCCTCCAAAAGTGCGATTATGTTGGGCCTTTCACAGTGCACTCCCTTGGCCTTGCTTCTCCGAGATCCGGCAACGATACGTTAACACCTGCTCCAGGAGGGATGGCGCCGGGGAGCCCGATTGATCAGCATCCATCAATTTCATTTTTAGCGAGTGCAGCAGTATCACGTCTATGGGTACTAGTACCCAAGAGATATCCAGCTCTGTAACATTTAGCTATCTGAACATTTCTAGAGACACCCGTCCTATTCGAGCAACATAGCCGCAGTGCTCTGAGCGACCCGCCAGAGGCAGCGTCGCCTTAGCTGAGGATCCCGAGCTGCATCTTAACAAGCTGCGAAAGAGATCGGGCCCCCATCTTCTCCATGATACGCGCGCGATGGTGCTCGGCGGTCCGTGTGCTCATTCCGAGTTTCGCCGCAATCACCTTGTTCAAATGCCCTTGGGTCAACAACTTGAGAACATCTAGCTCACGCGGGCTCAAGGTCGATCGCCGCGCCTCGATGTCAGCCGCCACGGCCTTGCGCTCCTGGTTGGCCTCTGCGCGCCGCCATGCGTCGCGTACGCTCTCCAACAACACGCCAGGATCGAACGGTTTTTCTATGAAATCCACAACGCCTTCCTTGAGCGCGGCCACCGCCATGGGAATATCTCCGTGGCCCGTAATAACGACGACCGCTGGCTCGACCCCGAGCCCGACGAGATGCCGGAACAGCGCAATTCCATCCATTTTTGGCAAGCGTACGTCCGCTAGGAGACAGATCGGCTTGGAAGCGTCCAGCTCCATTAAAAATGTCTCCGCGCTCGGGTAGCTGCGCACAGCGAAGCCCGCGCTCCGCAGAAGTAGGGTTACCGCATTGCGCATTCCCGTATCGTCTTCAACGATGAAGACTGTCGGTTCGGAGTCCACCGCCGTTTATTTCCTAGAACAGGGCAGGCGCAATACGAAACGCGAGCCCGTAACGACCGTTGCATCCCACCAGAGACGTCCCCCGTGCCCCTTGACAATCTCACGGCTGAGCCACAGCCCCAGCCCCATGCCGCGCAGCTTGCTGGTTTCAAACGGCTCGAACAGATGCTGCGCAATATCGGGTGAAACACCCGGTCCATTGTCCTCGACTTCAATTTGGACGTCATTATCGATTTGCCGCAGACGTATCCACACCAACCGCTCGCGATCCCTGCAGTCGGCCACGGCCTCGATGGCGTTACGAATTAGGTTCATCAGCACTTGTTCGATCTGGAGGCGATCGGCTTTGACTTGAGGCGCGGGCCGCAGGTCAATTCGGACGGTCACGCCATGCGCCCGCGCCTCTTCGGCGAGCATGCCGGCCATTCTACGGATAGTCGCCGCGAGATCGACAGGACATCTGCGTTGCTCTACTCTTCCCGGAAAGTCCCGCAGGCGTTCAACAATATCGCCCGCCCGGTCAATTTCGGATTCCACGCTCGCCATTGTCTGCGACAACAATTCAACGTCGATAGAATCCGACTTCAAGAGCCGCCGGCAGGTATGCGCGTACGTGGCTACGGCGGCGAGAGGCTGGGTAATCTCATGTACGATCGCTCCGCCAAGCGCCCCCGCGGTCGTAATTCTAGCTACCCGGGAGAGCTCCGCCTCCTGCTGACGCAGCAACTGCTCGGCACGCTGGCGTTCTGTGACTACGGCGCCGAGAATCAAACCCGTAGCCGTCACTGTGAGGGAAAGAATTTGAAACGCCTGAAAATCCGCCCTCGGATAATCAAACTCTGTAATGATAAATATAAGCGCCAGTTGCTCGATCAGAATGGCAGCTGCGCAACACGGCAATCCATGGCGAACGCCGATCCAGGCGACCGGAGGAAGCAGGAGGTAAAAGAACTGCAGTTCCTGATGGTGCGCCACACCGAAGACCACCGACAACGCGAAGCCCAGCCCTAGCCCGAAAATCCCGACATCGCAGATCCGGATCGCTATCGACACCTCCTTCCACCTTTCTCGCGCCTGCTGGAACGTCAGCAAAACCGGCAAGAGGCCGACAATGCCGGTCAGGTCGCCGATGAAAAAGTGATGTATCGAAGGTGCGAGCAGATCGGGCGGCATGCCGTGCATCGTGCTGATGGCGGCCACAGCGAGACACGCAGTAATGAGGACGCCAGCAGCCGCAATGACCAGTAACCCCGCGACGTCCGCTAGTCGGGGAAATCCTTGATCCGCGTGTGCCCAGCGCCGCAAGGCGGCGGCAACGCCGGTATATCCGATGGCGACGATCATTTCGCTCGCGAGCGTGGGCTGGATGCCCAGCGGGTAGCCTTCAACCACCCCGTCTGAGATGACGCTTGCAACGAAAAGCGCAGGGGCAAAGCGCAGGCCTTTGCGAATGAGGAGAGCAAGGCTGGCGGCGGGTGGCGGATTCCAAAGCGTGAATCCGACACCCGGGAGCACTTGAACTAAACTGACCCAATCGAGAGCAATATACGATGCCACGTAAATGCAGACGACGAGAGCCGCGTGTCGCCCCTGCGTACGCATCTCCGATATAGACCATTGCTGCCGCGACGGGAGGACCCGGCTGGTCATAGGGCCGCACATTAAGCGAAAGAAGCTGCGCGATGCCAGCGTCAAACGCACCGCCAATGCGAGCTGGGTACAAGTACCGATAGACGCCGGGGCATCATACTCCCGAATAATGCCAGGCGAATGTGTCTCACACTGCAAGGGGAGAACCCTATTGGCTCGAATTAGCGCGATCATTTTCGGAATTGCTCTCCTAGGTGCTCCATTTGGCGCCCTGGCGGTTGACGTTCCGGATGGCCTCTCGGTCGAGTGGCAAGGCAAGAAACCCTGCGAGAAAGTCTATGAAGACGCGCAAATTCGTGTCGCACGCTGCACCTTCCCGCCAGGCGCGGTTCATGTGCGTCATTCACACCCTGGATATCTGACCTGCTCTCTGAGTGAGGGGAAGGGACAAGTCGAGGACGCGAAAGACAAGCGGCTGGTAGATTTCCATGCCGACAAGTGCACCAACAGCGCCCCTATACCATGGCACGAGCTGACGAATGTCGGCGACACGACGCTGAACTTCCTCGTCATCGAACGGAAATACGAACCAGTGGAGGGCGTCACTCAGACCATGAGTAAATGATTAGCCTTGGCTTCTCCGGAATCAGGATTGACCGCTGGCCGGCTGCCCACGATGTGCCCGCTGCTGCAGCCAGAACTGGGAGCTCCTCCTGCGGGCGAGCCGGCCGCGCACCCCGGGGGTCGGCCACCCCGGGGTGCCGCGGATTGGACATCGCGAAACGGGTTTTCCAGGCCCACGGGACCGATGAACGCCGCCGCAAGCGGATCACACGAACGGCGCTGTTCAGGTTTTTTGCCGATCAGCCACGCTGCACAGTAGCGATCGAGGCCTGTGCCGGAGCCACACTACTGGGCCCTGAGCTTTTGGTTTAAGCGCCCGCACGGAGCGGCAAGGGCGGTTTACGCCGACCGGTTATTGATCCTGTCCAAAATAGCCTCAACCTGCCCGGTCACTTCGCCGATATTAGCCATCCCATCCACTTCATAGAACCGCCCCTGGGCACTGTAGTGCGGAATGATAGGTGCTGTCTGGCGATAATACGCCTCGAGCCGGGCCATCACCGTTTCGCGGTTATCGTCTGGCCGACGAATGAACTCGGTCGAGCCGCACTCATCGCACACGCCAGGCACTTTCGGGCGCTTGGCCGTGTCGTGATACGGCGCACCGCAGGTGGCGCAAGTATACCGGCCGGAGATGCGATCCACCAGCGCCGCGTCATCCACCTTGAGCGCTATTACCGCATCAAGCTTCAGGCCCTGCTCGGCGAGCAGCTTGTCCAGCGCCTCCGCCTGCGGCACAGTCCGGGGGAACCCATCAAGCAAAAAGCCGCGCGCGCAATCCGGCTGGGAGATCCGGTTCCCTAGCATGGAGATGATGATTTCATCGGGAACTAGGCCGCCGGACTCCATAATGGATTTCGCCCTTCGGCCGATCTCGGTCCCCGCGGCTACTTCCGCCCGCAACATATCACCAGTGGCAATTTGGGCAATACCGTAACGGTCTTGGATTTGCTTGGCCTGCGTGCCTTTGCCCGCGCCGGGCGGGCCAAGAAGAATGATGTTCATCGCCTCCCCCTCACCCGGGCTTTTCGGATCAGCCCTTCGTACTGGTGCGCCAGCAGATGAGACTGGATTTGCGTCACGGTGTCCATAGTGACCGAGACGATGATCAGCAGGCTCGTGCCGCCGAAATAAAATGGCACCCCGTAATAACTAATGAGAATCTCGGGCAGCAGACAGACCGCGACCAGGTACAGGGCGCCAATGGTGGTGAGCCGGGTCAGGATCGTATCGAAATACTCCGCCGTCGCCGCACCCGGCCGGATGCCGGGAATGAACCCGCCGTATTTTTTCAGGTTGTCGGCCGTCTCCTGTGGGTTAAACACTACCGCGGTGTAGAAATAGGAAAAGAAGATAATCAGCGCCGCGTACAGCGCCAGATAAATTGGCTGCCCGTGGCCGAGCTGCGCCGCGACAAAGCCCAGCCAGCTCGGACCGTTCTGGGCAAAGCCAGCAACAGTGGCCGGAATCAACAGAATGGAACTCGCGAAAATGGGAGGGATCACCCCCGAGGTGTTGATCTTCAGCGGCATGTGCGTGGAATCGCCGCCGAACATGCGCGTGCCGACTTGCCGCTTGGGGTATTGCACCACGATGCGGCGCTGGGCCCGCTCCATGAACACGATGAACCCGATCACCACCGCCGCAATCGCCGCGAAGACCAGAATGAAAAATGGGGAAAGCGCACCGGTTCGGCCCAATTCGAGAAGATTCGCCAATGCCCCGGGCAAATTCGCGACGATCCCGGACATGATGATCAGACTCGTGCCGTTGCCTACTCCTCGTGCGGTGATTTGCTCGCCGACCCACATCAAGAACATCGTTCCGCCGACAAGCGTGATCACGCAGGAGACGCGGAAGAACCAGCCGGGATAGATCACGGCCGCACCGAATGTGCCATGCATCCCCTCCAACCCGATGGCAATGCCATAAGATTGAAACATGGCGATGAACACGGTGAGATATCGCGTATACTGATTGAGCTTCTTACGACCTGTCTCGCCCTCTTTCTTCAGCGCCTCCCAGGAAGGAATCGCGGCAGACATAAGCTGCACGATGATGCTGGCGCTGATATAGGGCATGATGTTCAGCGCAAACACAGTCATGCGCCGCAGCGCGCCGCCGCTGAACATATCGAACATCCCCAGGATCCCGCCGCTATGCTGGGTGAGCATCTCGCCCATCACCGAGGCATCGACGCCAGGTACCGGAATATACGTGCCCAGCCGGTATACGATCAGCGCACCAACGGTGAACCAAATCCGTTTCTTGAGTTCGGTGGCCTTGGCCAGGACGCCGAGGTTAAGATTAGCTGCAAGCTGTTCGGCCGCCGAGGCCATTAGATTATCCCTTGTGGAAGAGTGACGCCGCTATGCCCTCCGGCTAACGAGCGCCGACATCTCTGATTATTCTACGTCGAATCCCCCGAGTGGCGCGAGTGCCAAAAGCCCCGCGAAACGCGCTGGATCGGCTTCACACGACATTCAGCATGGCTGTATCGTCATCTGCGGGTTGCTCCGGGCATCCAAGGCTTCGTCCGGCATGGGTCACGAATGGACGTGGGGCGGCCCTGATCCGGATCACGGCCTCCTTGAACCTCCTCTAAAGACCCGCATTCCGGGCACAAAGCCGCGCCAATCCAGCCCAATCTGAATCCCCTTCCCCCTGCGCGAGCCCAGCCAGGAAGTGATCCCGCACCACGCTGGCGACAGGCATAGGCACGGCCAGCGCGTCGGCGGCTGCCAGGGCCAGCCGGACATCTTTCAGGCCCAGCGCCATTTTGAAGCCTGCCGGCTCGTATTTCTGGTCGGCTATGATGGAACCGTAGATTTTGTAAACCGGCGCCGAGAAGAGAGTCCCGGTCAGGATCTCCACATAACGGTGCGGGTCAATGCCTCCTTTCCGCACCAATGCGAAAGCCTCGCCCAGGCTCTCCAGCACCGACGCAATCAGGAAATTTCCGCTCAGTTTCACCAGATTGGCCGAGGATGGCTTTTCTCCGATGTAGAAGGTCTTCTGGCCCACCGCGTCGAAAAGCGGCTCGCATCGGCGGACTTCCTGTTCGGGCCCAGCCGCTATGACCACCAGTTGCCCGGCCGCGGCGGCGTCGGGCCGCCCAAACACCGGGGCAGCAACATAGCCATGCCCGGCGTTCCGGTGCGTCTCCGCGAGCCGATCCGAGAAGGCAACGCTAATCGTGCTCATGGAGATGTGGATTCCGCCGCGACCGAGCGCGGAAAGCACCCCGCCCCCGCCGAAAACCACCGACTCGACCGCCGCATCATCGGCCAGCATCGTCACGACGGCCTCGGCAGCGCAGGCCGCCGCCGGGCTGTCGGCGACTTGCGCTCCATCCGGCGCGAGAGCCTCCGCTCTGCTTCGGGTACGGTTATAGACGAGGACCTGGTGACCGGCCTTCAGGAGGTTGCGCGCCATTCCGTGCCCCATATTGCCGAGACCGATGAAGCCTATTTTCATGTGAGACCCCGTAAGTCTAAGCGCGAGCGCCGCAAAGCCGGGCCGCGCTCTCATACATTATGTAATGGGAAACACCGTTTGGGTCACGCCTGCGCCAACAGACGCCCGCCACACGTTCCTATCGTAACGTCGTCGGCGCGCCCCGATGCGGGCCGCTCAGCCCTGTTCAGCTTGGCGAGCCGGTGGCGGGTCAGCCCCGGCGTCGCTGGCGTTGACAGACGTCGGGGTCGGCAGCACCAGCGTCTGGGACGGAGCGGGCCAAGGCCGGGCCCCGAATTCGTTTGCGCACTGGGAACCCGAAGCAGCCAGCGAAGCCGGTGGAATTGCCCGCGGAGGGTTATCCAGAGGCCCCGCGGCGCCGGCTGACGCATCGCCGAGGCCGACCCCGTCGGCAGCCGAGGCACGCACCCCGCGTCGGGGCCGCGCCCCGCCTCGGGGACGCACCCGCCGTGGGGGCGCCAAAACCCCCAGCCCAGACTGAATCCCCAGCATCCGGCATAGCGGGCGCAGCATACGGCCCGCCCGCGGTGACCCGGCCAGCAGTGCCTTCATCTCCGGATCAGTCAGCAGGTGCTCCACCTGCCCAGCAAAGGCCGCCGACTCCGGCGCCAGCCGAAGCAGCCAGCCAAAGTCGCGCGGCGCCCGGAACGGTGGAGGCAAGCCCGCCAGGCCGGGCAGTTGCGGCAAAGTCTCAGCCGCGCCGCGACCGGATGGCGCCGCCGAAAGCCGGCCGGCGCGTAAATCCGCCAACAGCGCCTCAAACCGCACCGCCAGGCGGCGCAGCCGCGTCCAGGCCAAAAAGAGCAGCGGCACATTCGTCGGGTCCTTGGCCATGCGCGCCGCCAGCGCCTCCCACAGACCCCGGATGGTTAGGCCCAGGCGATCCGACAGGCTTGTTGCGGGTTGAGGAGTGGCCAAGCACATGAACAAAATAAGAACACAACTTCCCAAAGTTGATCATCGCCGCCCCGGGTCGTGCAACAGACCACGGCAGGGGCGGGGGCCACAACGGTTCGCGTCTCACCCGATGGGTCGCTGGCATTGGTTTGCAACAGAACTGAAGGCACAATCTCGGTCTTTTCAGTAAAGAACAAGAGGCTCACCGCGTCGGGCAAGCTCGATCTGGGCCAGCAATCCGGACCCAGCGGGCTTATCTTTTCCCATGATGGCAAGACGGCGCTGGTCAGCCGCAACTTCGACCATCAGATTACGGCGCTCCACATCAACGGCACGCAAATCGAGATCGATAAGCGGCCGCTGACGGCCGGGGTCGCACCCTACACGATGGACATCACCGCTGACGGCAAGTTGGCGGCTGTTTCCAACATGGGCCGCGGCAATGGTGACATCGACACGGTCAGCCTCATCGATATGACAGCCGATCCGATTAGGGTAGTCGAGACGGTGAGCGTCGGTCTCTCGCCCGAAGGCTTGAAGCTCTCGCCGGATGGCAAATTCCTGGCTGTAGGAGCCCAGAACGGCACGACGAAGCCGCCCAGCTCTCCATTTTTCCACGACCATGGCCAGCTTGTTCTGTTCGCAGTGAGCGGCCATTCTCTCAAGAAAATTACTGAGGTGCCCATCGGGCGGTGGTCACAAGGCATTGCCTTCACGCGCGACGGGAAAACGATTCTTGTTGAGAACATGGTGGAGCGAAACATCTCGGTCTTTCGCTGGGATGGCCAGCACCTAACCGAAGCTGCCCCACTGCCGATGGGCGCGGGCCCAGCCGCCATCGGCACCGCGTGGCCATAGCGCGAGCCTCAATACCCCAGCGCATGCGGCAGCCATAACGCGATCGGTGGCACGAAGGCGATCACCAGCAGGCACAACATTAATAGCCCCAGATAACCCAGCATGGGCTTGATTGTCACCTCGATAGGCACGCCGCCAATGAGGCACGCGCCGTAAAGCCCTAGCCCGAGCGGCGGCGCAAACAGACCGATACCCATCGCGATGACCAGAACGACTCCATAATGAAATGGACTGATCCCGAGCTGCCCAGCGACCGGCACCAGCAAGGGACCGAAAATTATCAGTGCCGCCGCACCTTCCAGCACCGATCCCATAACCACCAGGATCGCAATCGAGAGCAGCAAAAAGACCCAGCTTCCGCTTGCGCCCGACAGGCCCACCATGAACTCGGCTAACGCATGCGGGATCTGTTCGAGCGTCAATACGAAAGCAAGTGACTGCGCCGCGGCAACGATGAATAAAACGAGCCCCGCGCGCGTCGCGGACCGCACGAACACATCCGCCGCGGCACGTATCCGGAACTCGCGAAAAGCAATCCCACCCACCACGAGCGCGTACAGGGCACCGAATGCCGAAATCTCCGTTGCCGTCGCAAAGCCTGATCTAAACCCGCCAAAAATGATTACAATCATTCCAAGCGTGACCGCGGCCCCGGCCAGGAGCTGCGGAAGCGGGGTACTCGGCTTCGCATCCTGCTCGGAAAGCGGAGCTCGGGAGCCAAACGTGATCGCCACGCCGATCAGCGCCAGCGCCATCAGCCCAGCCGGCAGCAACCCGGCCATGAACAGCCCACCAATCGACATATTCGCAACGAAGCCTAATATGATCAGATTGATGCAGGGCGGAATGGTTTCGGCCATAACGGCAGAAGCAGCAAGCAGCGCCACCGCGCCGCCAGCATTTTGCCGCGCCCGCCGGGCCGCCGGAACCAGCACCGAGCCGACTGCGGCGACATCCGCCATCTTTGAGCCCGAAATACCGGAAAAAATCACCATGCTCAGAACCATGACCACGTTAAGTCCGCCGCGTAGTCGGCCAACCAGCCGCTCCAGGGCTTCGATGAGGCGCACGGACATGCCGTTCGCCTCCATCAGATAGCCAATCAAAATGAAAAACGGGATGGCGAGCAGCACAAAATTATCGATCCCGCGCGCCATTTGCTGGGCGAAAATCACACCCGGCACGCTCTGATCCACCCAAATGAACACGAGCGCCGAGAGCGCCAGAACGAAGCCGATCGGCATGCCTGCGACCAGACAGACCACGAACGCCGCCAGCATGAGGGTCTTGGGATCGGGCACTGAATCAGGATTGAGGTAATCCCAAACGTACCATCCGGCGGCCACCCCGCCCACGGTGACAACGCCCGCCCCCGCATAGACCCAGCGGACGAGCATCAGCCGGTCGAGGGCAAATATGCTCATGCAAATTCCAGCAATGCCGATGGGATAGAAGCTATAATCAAGCGGCAAGCCAGACCCGGTTGTCTGGCCCGCTGTCTGCGCCGCAAGCTGCAGGGCATAGACCGCGATAAACGCCGAGGTCACCATGACCAGAGCGCAGCCGGTAGCTTCGATGATGCGGCGGAGCCCCGGCTTCATCCTTTCGAGGAAAAATGCGATTCCGATATTTTCGCCGCGGGCAAGCGCTCCGGCTGCGCCGAAGAAGCTGAGCGCGACCATCAG
>JAFAHH010000924.1 GCA_019237355.1 Acetobacteraceae bacterium
ACTCGTTGGCGCAGAAATCAATTGGGCGTGATACTTCGCCCACGGCTATTGATTGCAAATCATCCCGTCCTGGCCGGCGCTGGGGTTCGCTCCCTGCGAGCACAAATAACCGGGTCCGTGCCGGCGCCCCCCCGCGCGCGCGGTATATTCGGCTCAGCCCTCCCACTATGGGTGTGGCGTATTCCGCGGCGAAGCCACGACGAGACGCGTGAACACCCAGCGCGGAAACCCGTGCCCCCATCATGAACAACATGGCGGGAAAGCCCACCATCCAATCTCGGAGCGACCGGTCCCATTACCAGTGCGCCTCCGGTTTATCATTCTAGCGTGACATTTGGCTCCCGATCCGGTAAGACGGATACGGAGATACGCTAAAGAAACTAACACGGAGTCGCACCATGCGCCTGACGCGTGGCATGCTTCCCACCGCGGCAGGGATCGGTCTGGTCCTGTTGGCCGGCTGCACCAACCCCTATGATCCAGGCCAACGCGCTGTTGGCGGCGGGCTGCTCGGCGCCGGGGCCGGTGCCGCCCTCGGCGGCCTCGTCGGTGGAGGCCACGGCCCCGCCATCGGGGCCCTGGCCGGCGGTGCGCTAGGTGCCGTGGGTGGTGCTGCCACTACGCCGGCACCGCCGCCGCGCTACGGCTATTAAGCTCGCCCCCTCCTCGCGGTCCCAAAGATATGGGACATTCCCAAGCCAGCGCACGTGGTGACCGCGAAGGGATACCGGCCGAGTCGGCGCGCTGGCTGAAGCTTACATCGTGGGGACGAGTTCGCGCGCGGCGAGGAGTGCGGGGCTTAATCCTGCACGGGCGCGGCTACTTCTTTGGGGTTCCGGCTGCCCAGCGATTCATTCAGCCTCACCGCCGGGCTCTTCCACAGCTTCACAGGCCGCTCGGCTAGATCCCGGCGCGTCGATTTCTCGGGAGTTTTCATAGCGAACAGATTAGCGGATTCGGAGCAGCTCACCCAAGCGTATCAGTTAGTGTGGTGGGCAATGGCCCAGCGCTTCATCTCCCGAAAGAGCCACTCACGAGTATCACCCTCGCGTTTAGGTCATCATCCGGCGGGGCCAACTTGGGCGGGCCGACGATCACGGGGTGCGGCTCTGGGCCGGCCTGCGGTTCCTGGTTCTGGGCGGCGGCCGGCTTGGCGCCGGCTGGAAAAAGGCCCCAGGGTCTTGGCCCTCTATGATCAGCCTGAGCAAATCGTCTTGGCGGACGGGCTTGACAGCAACAAGAACAGGCAGAGGAGGAAGGGAACATGGCGGCCAAAACGCAGATCGTTCATTACATCGAAGGGCATCGCATACGCTTGCGAACGCCGAGCAAACGTCACGATCATGCTTTCTTCCAAGACGTGAAGGAGCGCCTCAATAGGATTGAGGGCATGCAGGCATCTGTGCAGCCACTTACAGGAAGTGTGGTGGTTCATTACTCAGGATCGTTGGCAGCTTTTTTTGAACAAGTTGCTGAAATCGGATTATCCCAGTTGCTTGAAATCGAAGGTGTCCCGGAACCAGCGGCAGAGGGATTGCAAGCACTAGTTCCCTCTGACTGGAAGGGTGTGCTGGTCGTGGCCCTACTGATAGTCGGCGGCCTTCAGGTGTTTCGTGCTTAGCGTAGGTGGCCATCGCGGGCGCCCAACCCGGTGATCATCGTCGGCTTACTTGCCCCGAAGGGCGGCCCCGGTTAGTTCGTTGAATGCACTTACCTTCGCTTGGGCATTGCGCCTTCGCGACTCACGTTCCTGTGAGTTATCCACGAAACCTGTGGGTAAAGCCGTGGACAATTTTGGTATTGCATCAAAAGAGCCGGCGTAACCGAAGGTTCTTACACGGTTTGCCCAAGAACCGGGCACTGTTGATGATTCGGAACGGCTGTCATTCAAGCGACATAAATCTCGATTAAACCGCGAGTTCGATCCAAAAACACGGACGCGGGCGCGGGTGGACGCTCGGGCTAAGTGCCGGGTTCACAATCGGCCTTGTTCTCCTTACGTTCCCGTGCTGATGTCTCCCGGCTATGCCGGATCAGCCGCCCGCGGATCGCGTCGTCCTGCTCGCTTGCTCGGTGCGAAGCCTGCGCCGCCATTGCGTTGAGGTGCGGTGCGGTTGCCGGACAGTGCATATCCCGCTCCGGCTCATGGCGGCCGGCGGTGCCGCCGGGCTGACCTTAGCCGAGGTGCTGTTACGGTTGCAGTGTGAGAAGTGCGGCCAGCGCCCAGCCAGTGTGGCGTTGGAAGAGGACGCGGCGGCCGGGGCGCCGGGCAGAATGGGCGCAACCGGCTGGCGGGTGGTGCTCACTCAAGCGGCGAACGCCGAGTGATAAGCCTCTTACAATAGAAACCAACCCGCTAGGCTGATAAGGATCC
>JAFAHH010000222.1 GCA_019237355.1 Acetobacteraceae bacterium
CCAACCACAGCGCCAGCGCCGGCCATGTCCCATTTCATGTCTTCCATATTGGCGGCCGGCTTGATGCTGATGCCGCCCGTGTCGAAGGTCACGCCCTTCCCGATGAAGGCGACCGGCCGCCCGCCTTGCTTCTCACTTCCTCGCCAGCGCATTGCGACCACACGCGGCTCGTTCACACTGCCTTGGGCGACGGCGAGCAATGCTCCGAATCGAAGCTCTTTGAGCTCAGCCAGGCCTAGGACCTCTACTTCGAGCCCAAGCTTGCCAAGTGCTTCGCACCGCTCCGCCATCGCGACGGGCGTAAGGACATTGGCCGGTTCGGAAACCAGGTCGCGGGTGAGGAATACGCCTTCAGCAACCGGTTTGAAGCTGGCCCACGCGGTTTCGGCGCTACCCGGATCCGCGGTCATCAGGCGAAGCGACGCGAGCTTTGGTTTCTCTTCCGGCTTTTCTTTGGTGCGATACCGGTCAAACCGGTAGCTACGCAGCACTGCTCCGCTCGCGAGGGCGATGGCTTGTGCGGCATCGAGGCCATCGGTCGCGATCGCTGCCTGAACCTCCTCGCCGAGCGCAGCGGCCGCGTGGCCACCTGCTTCCTCCAAGACCCTTGTGGTAACTTCCTTGCCAAGCCCGACGGCGACGACCCGCGTCAAGCCCTGGCCGGGGGCCAAAATGGTGCAGGTCTTACCCTTCACGCCTTTGAATGATGCGGCTGAAAACGCCCGCGAAATGGCCCCGTTCGTCGCCTCGTCAGCTTGCTGCCACAGTCCGGCCGGGCTCGCGCCTTCGGCGATGGGCAGCACCAAAGCGCCTTCGGCCGGCAGGGTGGGGCTGGCGAACGCAACTTGCAACATCGCGAGACTCCGGATGGTATCCGGACCAATGTAGCAGGGGGTTTGGGCTTTGCTAGGGCGCGCTGGTTTGCCGCCATATCGCCGGAAGGCTTGAATCGTGCCCTGAAATCCAAGCAGCTGCCCGTTACAGAAGAGTGGGATACCTAGAACTCATCCCGCTTTAACAAACAATGTTAGGATCATCCGGCCAAGATGACGGCGTTGCTCAAACCGGATCAAACGGGAATAACCGAAGCGGCGGCGCTGCTCCGCGCCGGGAAATTGGTCGCGTTCGGAACTGAGACGGTCTACGGGCTCGGGGCAGATGCCACGGACCCCGTAGCGGTGGCGGCGATTTTCGCAGCCAAGGGTCGGCCCCGATTCAATCCGCTCATTTGCCACTACCCGGACCCAGCATCGCCTTTCAGCCATGTCATTCCGAACACGCTCGCTGAACGCCTCGCCGAGGCTTTCTGGCCGGGTCCGCTAACGATGGTGTTGCCACGCCGGCCGCGCTGTCCGGTGGCGCTCTTGGCCAGCGCCGGGCTAGACACCTTGGCTGTACGAGTTCCCGCGCTTCCCCTAGCCCTTGACCTGATCCGGGCCGCCCGGGTGGCAGTCGCGGCACCCTCCGCCAATCGATCCGGCCAGATCAGCCCGACCCGGCCGGAGCATGTGCTGGGCGACCTAGGGGGCAGGATCGAAGCCGTTCTGGATTGTGGGCCGTGTCCTGTGGGGGTGGAATCGACGGTGCTGGATCTCACCACTCCCGAACCGGTCTTGCTCCGGGCTGGGGGAGTGGCTTTGGAGCCTCTGGAGGCGCTTATCGGCCCCATTGGAAAGGAGTCACCTCGTGCCGGCCCGGCCCGGTCGCCGGGTCAGATGGAATCTCACTATGCACCGAGGCTCTCGCTTCGCTTGCACGCAACGGAAGTGGGACCGGATGAGGCACTGCTCGCGTTTGGTCCGCCGCTCGCCGGGGCGGGTACGGTGTTCAACCTCAGCACCTCGGGCGATCTCATTGAAGCGGCAAGCCGCCTGTTCGAAGGGCTCCACGAGCTGGACGAAGCGGGTAGGCGCCTCGGGCTGGCTCGGATTGCGGCGATGCCGGTGCCACAACGAGGCTTAGGCCGCGCGATCAATGACCGGCTAACGCGAGCCGCAGCCCCCGGACGTGACCAAAAATAGGGGCGGACTGCGCCCCGTTGCCTTCAGCCGATCCGGAACGGGTAGCGGATGGTTCTCCGATCTTCGATAAGCCGGCCGCGCGGCAATGTTCCGACGTGAGCCTCCTCGCGCAAAAGAGGCAAATGCGACGGAAGCTGCCAACCGAGCGCGCAACGCCTCACCGCCTCGTCCCGGGTACGACGGCGGGCGATCCGGAAGGTGCGGGGGTCGGCTACCTCGTATTGCGACCTCGTCCCCTCCCTTACATCGAGTGCCTAAACCACCGCGGCAGGCAAGCGTACCGGGACACTTTTGCGCCACTT
>JAFAHH010000940.1 GCA_019237355.1 Acetobacteraceae bacterium
CCTTCCGTCCATGGCCGAGCGCGACCCGCTCGCCCGCGGCGAGGTGTCGGCCACGCAACATTTTACCCAGCCGCCGCCGCGCTACTCCGAGGCTTCGCTGGTCAAGAAGCTCGAAGAGCTTGGCATCGGCCGGCCCTCTACCTACGCCTCGATCCTATCGGTGCTGCAGGATCGGAACTATGTGCGGCTCGACAAGAAGCGGTTCGTGCCCGAGGACCGCGGGCGCCTCGTCACCGCCTTCCTCACAAGCTTCTTCGAGCATTATGTCGATACCGGCTTTACCGCCTCGCTTGAGGATACGCTCGACGAAATTTCCGGGGGCCGTGCTGATTGGCGTGAAGTCCTGCGGGCATTTTGGGAGGAATTTTCCAAAGCGGTCGAGCAGACGAAAGAGCTCAAGATCAGCGACGTGATCAACGCGCTCGACCAGGATCTGGGTGAGCATTTCTTTCCCCCCAAATCTGACGGCTCAGACCCCCGCCTCTGCCCGGCCTGCGGCAGCGGCCGCCTGGGGCTGAAACTGGGCCGATACGGAAGTTTCATTGGCTGCTCAAATTACCCTGGTTGCCAATACACCCGTAAGCTCGCGATCGAGAGCGGAGAGGAAGCAGCCGATACGCTGAAGGAAGGGATGCGGGCCCTCGGGCATCATCCGGAAACCGGCGAGGAGATCACGGTCCGCCGCGGGCCTTACGGGCTTTACGTACAGCTCGGAGAAGCTCTCGATAAGAAGCACAAGCCGCGGCGCACCTCCATCCCGCGCGGCATGGACGGGGATACGCTCACGCTCGAGCAGGCCATCGCCTTGCTTTCCCTGCCGCGGGTGATTGGCGCGCATCCTGAAACGAAGGAGCCGATTGAGGCCGGCATCGGCCGGTTTGGGCCCTACGTGCGGATGGGCACCGTTTACGGCTCGCTGGATCGCGACGATGATATATTGTCAATCGGTATGAATCGCGCGATGGAGTTGCTCGCCAAGAAGCTGGCGGGAGTTCGAATGCTAGGCCCGCATCCTAAGGACGGGCAGCCGGTGTCGATCCGGCGGGGCCGGTTTGGGCCGTACGTGCAGCACGGGACTACGGTCGCCAATCTGCCGCGAAATGTGGCCGCTGAGGAGGTAACCCTGGATCAGGCGGTCGGGTTACTGGCCGAGAAAGGCCGACCCGTGAAACCCAATGGCAAGGCCCGGAAAAAGACCGCCTCCCCCGCTAAGCCTGCTAAGGCGGCCAGCGAAGATGAGACCAAGCCCGCGGCGCGCATACCTCGCCCCCGGAAGCGAACCGACGCGAAGCAGGAGGCACAAAAGCCTACCCGGCGAACGGCATCTGCGTAGAACGCATTCACATGAAACTGGAAACCGGGCCGACTTGCGTGAACCGTTTTATTGTGTTCACGACTCGACATGGCTCGGCGAACATCGCTCCAAACCCGCGCGGTTTGAGCGCGATGACTGACTTGTAACAAAACAATAGGCATCCGGCACCGGCTGCTGGCATGGGCCCAATAACAGCCCGGTTTCCCATTGGTGCCACAGGGCAAATTGCGGTGGGATTCGAGTAGGTTTCCGATGCTACCTAGAGCGGTTTCCACTCAAGTGGAACCGCTCTAGATTTGTTTCGCGAGCAGATTCACGCGATGTGGATCGCCTTCGATTCTGCTATAGCCAGCAAACCATCCTTACAAAATTGCAATAGGTGACTTTGGTCACTGACGCCCGGTCGCATTCTGGCATCCGAATCCCGGCAGGCCGATGGTTGAGATATCGACTCCAAGGGCCAGCCCTTTGGGAGGAGGGGCGCCGGGCTCCTTCAGGTCCGAGAACAGCAGAACTTTGGCCACTCTAAGCGCATAGCAGACCGATTCGACCGGATTGGTGACATGGAAAGAAGGCAAGATCCTGGGACATTCATGCCGACATCGCCTGCTAATGGCGATAAGCAGAGCAAGGATGCGGCCATGATGCAGGACAAAGCCATCGCCTGCTGGGAGGCGAATGCGGACACATGGACTCGCCATATCCGGGCTGGCTTCGATGTGCATCGGGACTATCTGAACGTGCCGGCATTCATGGCCATGCTGCCGCCCGTCGAGGGGCTGCGCGGCATCGACGTCGGCTGCGGCGAGGGCAGCATGACACGGCTGCTCGCCCAGCGCGGCGCGCTGATGCACGCGATCGACCTTTCTCCCAAATTTCTTGGGCATGCGCGTGAAGCAGAACGGTCACAATCACTGGGGATCAGCTACGTTCTCGCCGACGCGATCCGGCTGCCATTCCTTGATTGCGCGTTCGACTTCGCCGTCGGCTTCATGTCGTTGATGAACATGCCGGACCAAAGGAGCGCCTTTGCCGAGATGCAACGGGTCCTTCGGCCAGGGGGCTTCGTGCAGTTTGCGATCCTGCATCCGTGCTTTGTGCCGCCACACCGGCAGGTTCTATACGCGCCGGACGGCACGATCCGGGCTTTGGAGATCGGCGGCTATTTTGAAGTCATAGACGGCCGGGTGGACCGGTGGTGGTTCGCCGCCCTACCGCCTGATGAGCGCGAGCGTGTAGCCCCGTTCCAGGTCCCTTGTTTCCATCGAACTCTGAGCACTTGGCTTAACCTTGTGTCGGAAGTTGGCCTTACCGTAGAGCGCCTGGGGGAACCCTGTGCCGATAAAGCAACGGCTGAGGCCATTCCGCACCTTGCGCAAACACGTATTGCACCACTTTTTCTGCACGTCCGCGCGCGTAAGCCGGTTTAGCAGGGCGGCAGCAGCGCCACTGCCGCACCGGCGCCGAGTTGCGCCCATTTTGTTGGCAAGAGCCGGATACGCGTCAACGGGGCACGGCCAAATCACCCAAAAGGGTTGCCGAAAGGGGCCAGCCGGTCGATCAGCCTCAGCATCAATACGCGTAGTAACCCGGCGGCGGCCCGTAAGAAGCCGCCGGCGGATACGCCGGCTGTTGAGGCTGGTAGTACCCGGACGCGGGCGGATAGGCCGGCGGTTGAGACTGATAATACCCGGCCGACGGCGGGGTTGGGGTGGTTACAGCGCCGCCAAGCGCGCCAACCGCGCCGCCGATCAGCGCCCCTGTCCCCGCGCCGCGCCCTCCACCGGCGGCTGCACCAATGGCCGCCCCAGTGCTTGCCCCGAGTAAGCCTCCGCCAACGGCACGCTGGCCGGGATCATAAGGGTTTGTGCATGCACTTAACCCCAACGCCGCGCAGAGTACGGCCGCGCAGGGTGTAACTAGGCGCTTCATTCAAATCCTCCTTCGACGACGGCCGGCCAGCGTCAAGGCCCTTTGCTAGAACGGACGCTGCTCATGTAAACCGAGTTGTCATCTGAACCAGACTTTGCGGCGAAAATTCAGCAAGGATTGCCTTAAGTCCCTTGGCTCACAGCCAGCATTACAGATTGGAGAGTAACGGGATCGGTTTCCATCCCGACTGCGATGGGTGTCCAATGGGCACGCAAGTGAATATCGTTGCGGGATTGGGCCAGCAACTTGAACACATCACCGCGAGTGGCAGGCCGCGTGTTCGCGGTGTAAATTTGCGACGACGCCGGCGAGAGGCTTGCCCAGCATGGACCTGCCGAATACCGGCCAAACATGGATGCACCAGTTTCCGGCCCTCCAATTAGAGGAAACTGGGCGAAAATTGGGAGGAGATCATGCCGCGGCATTTGATTGTTCTGGCTGCCCTCATGGGGCTTTCGCCGATTGCTGCATGGGCCGGCACGAACGATGTTCTGATCGGGCTTGATGGGAAGATTTTCTTCGAGGCCAGCGGCCCGCGTATAGACCCGGGAGGTAAGGACGCGCTTCTGGTCCTTGATGTCGGGGATCCCGCGCACCCCAAGATCAGGGCCAGCCTACCTTTGATGAATAGCGTGCTCGGGCCGCCGACAAACCTGCAGATCACGCCCGATGGGAAGCTCGGATTGCTCGCGAACTCCGTTGTTCCTAGCCAAGTTGGCGATAGAACGACGACCGCGCCGGACAACAAGCTGTTTGTGGTGGATCTGGAAGCTAACCCGCCCAAGCTGATCGACACAATCACGGTGGGACGGCAGCCTTCTGGTCTTAGCATCTCCCATAAGGGAGACCTTGCTCTCATCGCAAACCGGGCGAGCAAGGACATTTCGGTGCTGTCGATTGAGGGCAAGACCATGCGCCATATTGCCGAGGTGCCGATCGGCGACGAGGTGGCGATGGTGACGATCACCCCCGACGGGCGCCGCGCCTTTGCCGTAAAGAACCTCGCGAACAAGGTCGCCGTTCTGGCGATCGACGGCCAGAAGGTAACGTATGATAAGGCCGCCGACATCCCAGCGGGCTTTGGGGTCTATAATGTCGACGTAACAACCGATGGGCACTACGCCATTGCGGCCAATACGGGGGTGGGAGGCGATGGCAATATAGCGACGGTGATGCAGATCGACGCTACGGCGGAGCACGCCCATTCCATCGATTATGTCACGGTCGGGGAGGGTCCTGAAGGATTCGCCATTTCGCCCGACGGGCATTGGGCGGTGGCACCCTTGCTGAAGGGCTCCCCGGCGCCCCACGATGCCTGGTCTTACACTCGCAATGGTGCGGTCGCACTGCTGCAGATCGGATCCAATGGTAAGTTGAGCCTGGTGAACGATTTGCCGGTCGGTGCGATCCCTGAAGCCGTCGCGTTCAGTCCCGATAGCAAATTTATTTACGTGGGCAATTATGCTGACCGGAATTTGCAGGTGTTTCAGATCAGGGATGGAAAGCTGGCGGATACCGGGGTTGTGGTCGACCTGCCCGGCCAGCCGGCCTCGATGCGGGGGCCGGCGCGGTAATCAACGTTGGCTCCGCGGCTGGCGACTTCAGCTCAGGGGAGCGACCCTGACGAGACCGCCTCCGACCGGGAAACACACACCCTGGCTCTTAGGCGGCCTCTTGCCGCCTAGCTCCCCCCTCTAGGCTGGTCGATATCTCATCAATTTTGGCCAGCCACACGTGCTCGCCTTGAGCCAGCGCTGCTGAGCGCGCATGTGCGAGGTGCAAGCTCGCAAGTTGACGCCTACCGCTCAGCGCGTCCAGAGTCCCCAAACCGAGGTGAATTCGTGCAGCAAATATGCCGTTATGGCTGAAGAGCTCGTTCTGTAGTGCAGTACGGAGCAGGACTTCAGCCCTCCTCTTTGCCCCAAGTCTCAAGCGGGCTAGGAAAAGTATGTTTCTCGCCGGTACAGCAGGAACCCGACGGCGGTTCCCTCGCAACAGCTCGATGTAACACTCTGCTAGAGAAATTCTTGTAAAATCTGCATAGGGCCGATTTCGATATTGTTTATCACAGAGGCAGATCGTACGTTCCAACCAACGAACGCCCTTGTTAAATTCTCCATTTAGAAGAAGCCCAACACCAAATGCGGTGTCTGTTGC
>JAFAHH010000743.1 GCA_019237355.1 Acetobacteraceae bacterium
GTCGAGCGTGAGCGCACCGGGTAAGTTGGTCTGGAGGTGGTGGTAATCGGCCTCCTTGCGGCTGGCATTCACTACCAGATGGAACTGGTCTCCCGGCAGATGGGTCACGATTAGATCATCAAGGATCCCGCCCGCTTCGTTGGTGAACACCGTGTAACGTTGCCGGCCGGGCTTGAGGCCAATGATATCGCTCGGAACGAGGGTCTCGAGATACGCGGCAGCCATGGGGCCTGCGAGGGTGGCCTGGCCCATATGCGAAATATCGAACAGCGCCGCTTGGCTGCGACAGTGAAGGTGCTCGGCTATAATGCCGGCTTTATAGTGCAGCGGCATGGCATAGCCGGCGAAGGGGACCATGCGGGCGCCCATGCTGCGATGCAGCGCATCCAGCGGTGTCGGCCTCATCTCCGGTCGCTCCGGGCTATCCGGTAAAGCGTTCTCGATCTCGGTCACGCGAAACTCCGCAACAGGTCGCCTCCCATGCGGGAGGATGGAAGCCCAACCGACCCCCCTCTGTCGCGGAACCTGAGAGATTCAGGACGGCCCGAGGCGTCCCTTACTCCTTCGGTGCAGCGGATCGCTCCGCTGGCTTTCCAGAGATCCCGAACCCCCGATGCGGTCCTTTTGCCTGAGCGTTTCCGGGGGCCGGTTGCGCCTTCGGCGGCGAGCTTCTGCAAGCCCGCTCTCTCCCGCTTGGGGATGGAGATGGGCGGAACATGGCGCAGGGCCAGGATATGCGCAACCGCCCAATGCGGGCCATTTGTTGCTTGACATTCCTCGGTCCCAAGATGAAAGGATGCCCGCCGATCTGGAGCCGAACGTTATGCGGGCTGTTGCGATCCCAAAACGTGGGCGCCAGCTTACCCGGGCGTGGATGCGGCAAGGCCTGGCGATACGGGTGTTGATCGGGATCGGCGCGCTTTGGCCAGCAACTGGGGTGGCGCAGGAAGCTTCAGTGGCTTCGGCCGTCCCGCTCTATCCCGAGTGCGGCCCAGGGCTTGCCGCCACCGGCTGCCCTCAAGCGAAGGGCGGGACGTCTGCGTCATCGCAAAGCAACCCGCTTTCGGCTAGTCATGCCCTTTATGCGCATGCCCGGCTGCCAACGCCGGAACGCGCCCCGATGATGAAGTGTGCATTGTCTGGAACCCCGGCGACGGCCTCCAAGGCCAAAGCCTCTACATCCCTCACGCGCCAAAGGAGGCACACCGGCCGTTTTATATCGGAATTCGATACGATGTGGATCCAGAAACTCACCGGCTAACGATTACCGAGCTTGCCGGGCAAGACGGCTCGCTGAGGGCGGCAAACATCATTGTGCCGCTTTTCGATACGCCTGCCGTATACTGGCCCTGTACTCCGCATCTGAAGCGGCCACCCCCGGGTCAAGCCGCTTCAGGGCACCAATCGACGGCCCGGCCGCAAATGGCTCAGGAACATTCCGCTACCCGAAACCGGCCATAGCTTGCCGCCGTGAGGGCCGTCACCATACGCGCTTCGGTCGCGAGCGCGAGCGCTTCGGGCGGAACCGCGGCCGTCGCCTTGCGGCGACCTGGGGGCGGGAAGCCTAAATCGCGCCCTCAAGTAAAACTCGCGTCTAGACTTCCCTGCTCCATACGAATGTGCCTCGATGCGATCGCGAAGCGTGGAGCGGGGCCGGATGCAAAGGCGAGACGTTTGGCAGGCGCTTGCTGAGGAGTTCGAAGCTATTCGTGGCAGCCCGGTTCCGGGTAATCGGGCGGGCTACACCCAGGCGGCACTGAGCGCGATGCAATCGGCGCTTTGCCTCTCCGGCGGCGGAATCCGCAGCGCTGCCTTTGCATTGGGGGTGCTACAAGCCCTGGCGCGGCACCGGTTTCTGGTAACCTTCGATTATCTTTCGACGGTTTCAGGCGGCGGCTTCGCCGGGGGATGGCTCTCAGCGGTAATGAAAAATGCCGGTACTGCAGAAAGCGCGCAGGACCTACTGCGGGCTGAGCCGCCCCGGAAACAGGTACGTTCGTTGCGCGATTACACGAACTACCTTACGCCTCGCACCGGCCTGCTCTCGCTCGACACCTGGGCTGGTATCGCGATCTATGCGCGCAATGTCATCCTCAACTGGCTCGTTTTTGGGCCGGCGTTCGCACTCGCCGCACTGGCGACGATTTTCTATCGCACCTTGTTGTGGCGGGTTGGCCAAGGGGCCTGGTCGGCAGCGCTGGTCTGGCTTGGCGCGTTGGTCCTGATGATCGGCACGGCGCGCGCGTGCCTGGATTTGCCAAGCCATCGCCCGCCGGCGCCAGCTCCGGCGCCCTGGCTCCTGCGGGCCTTACCCCTGAGGGTACGGGATTGGATCCTTGCGCGATTGGCGCCCGCCGAGCGGCCCGAGGCCGGCACGATCGAATACGCACCGGCCGCAGGAATCGGCACCTTCATCGGAGGAGCAGCCCTGATTTGGGCTCTGCTCACGCCAATGACACTATCCAATTGGTATGCAAAGGGTATCGGCTCCGCTTTGATGCTGCCCGCCGTGTACGCGGGAGCTCTTACCCTGGGCTATGTCTTGGCCATGGCATGGCGTCGGGAGCTTGGACTTTATGCGCGCAACGCCGATGCCTGGCTGCTAGCAACCTTAGTCTCCGCCGGGCTGATTTGGCTCGGACTCCGGCTCGGCCGTCTCGTGCCTCCGGCCGACCAGGCCGAGGCCCTGGCCGTGGTTGGACCCCTTTGGTTGATCCTGGCACATGTTTCGCAGTCGACGCTGCATGTCGGGCTCCGGCGAAGCACAAAACTCGGCGATCTCGATCGCGAGTGGCTCGCCCGCCTCAGTGCTCTCAAGCTCCGGCCAGCCGTGCTCTGGTCGGTGTTGGCGTTCTTTTGCCTCTCGGTCTCCCGCGTTGTTTTTCAGGCGCGGGCATACTGGCCATTCTGGGCTGTCGCGCTGACGACGGTTCTAAGCGGCCCAGGAGGCGCCTGGCTGGGCAAGCAGGCGATCGCGAAGGTTGAGGCTTTGATCGCCGCGCCGACCCGCACTGACCGCTCGCTCGCCACACTCCTGCCGCTGCTTGCATTCGTGTTCGCCGTTGGCATTGCCGTACTGCTCGGCGGCGTGCTGGCATTTGTGTTGGGATGGCTGCAGATCCAAGGCGCGGCGCGGATAACAGGCACCGTACCTAGAATCCCGGCGCCTGAGGAGCAAGACCCGTTGGCGTCTTGGTATGCTGTTCTGCCGCTGCCGCTTCAGGTCACACTCGCTGTGTTATTGCTGACGCTGCTCCTCTCGGCGGCTCGGCGCATCAACGTAAACCGGTTTTCCATGCACGGGGTCTACCGCAACCGGCTGACGCGGGCTTTTTTGGGGAGCGCGCGGGCCGAGCGGCGGCCCGAGCCTTTCACTGGTTTTGATCCAGACGACAACCCGCGGCTGACCAGCCTCGCCCGGCCGCCGCCCTGCCCGCTTTTTCACGTCATCAACACGGCGCTCAACCTGACCTATAGCGCCCGCTTGGCCTGGGCTGAACGCAAAGCCGAATCGTTCACCATGACCGCCCTCGCCTGCGGTTCGGCCGAGCTCGCCATGCCGGATCAACCGATTAGAGATGAAGAGCCGCGCGGTGTTTATGTGCCCACCCATACCTACGCGGGCAATGAACGCGAAACCGCGCGGCCCGGTGAGCCCACCGGTGTGACCCTGGCGACCGCACTTACTCTCTCGGGCGCGGCGGTGAGCCCAAATTGGGGGTATCACTCTTCGCCTGCGACCGCGTTCCTCATGACCTTGTTCAACGTCCGGCTTGGAGCGTGGCTGCCCAATCCAGCCGTCATCAAGACGCCGAACGAATTGCAGCGGTCTGCGCCTGTGAACTCTCTCCTGCCGTTTTTCAACGAGCTGCTGGGACGCACCACTGAACGCAGCCGGAATATTTATCTCTCGGACGGTGGTCATTTCGATAATCTCGGGTTGTATGAGATGCTGCGGCGCCGGTGCCGGCTGATTCTGGTTATCGATGCGGGCCAGGATCCCGAACTCAAGCTTACTGACCTGGGAAATGCGATCCGCAAGGCCTCCATCGACCTCGATGTCAAAGTTATCATGCGTCCGATGCGGCTAGCCTCGCGGATTGCGATCGAGAAGCTAAGCCCTAATGGTCGCGCTGCGGTGCTCGGATACGCGATTGGCCGCATCCGGTATCCGGAACGGCGAGCCGGACTCTTGATCTATCTCAAGCCAAGCTGGCTGGAGGACATTCCCGCGGATGTGCGTGCGTATGGGGCGCTGCACCCCGAATTTCCGCACGAATCGACGTCCGACCAATGGTTCACGGAGAGCCAATTCGAAAGCTATCGCCGCCTGGGTGAGTTCCAGATGCAACAACTCCTCCAAGGGCTGCCCGAGGGCAACCTGCTTGCCATGTTTCGCCGCACTGCATATCGCTTGAAGCTGCGGAGCCGGATGCGGTACCGCGCTCATCACAAGGCGCGATGAACCGCATGGGCTCGCGTCGAAAGCTGCGGCTCAAGGTTGATGCGGCGCACCGAGCGCCGCCAGCACTTGAACATGGCGCGAGGGGCTCCTCCGCAGGCACTCGTTACCCGGACACCCACGGTCGTCCCGCTCATCTGTAACGGACCGTGGGGAGTCAACCCTCTTTTGGAGCTGCGGTTCCTATCGCCGGGTCGGGCGCAACGCCCGCCACCTGATGCGGTCAGAGTAGAGGAAGAGGCCGGCCAATCTAGAGCGCTTCCATGCTGACTGGAAGCGCTCTAGCTTTGTTTTGCGAGCATCATCGGTTCCCATCGCGCCCAGCGCGATGGGAACCGGGCCACGCGCCCCTGGAATTGGGGCAATTCCAGTCAAGCGCGATCTGCTCTAGAGCGCGATGGCTTGAGGCGGAATCGGGTTCCCAATTCGCGAGCGAATTGGGGTCCCGATCGTCGGAAAGCCTGAATCGCGCTCTCAAAGCCAAAATCCTAGAGCGGGATGACTTGACCAAAAGTCATCCCGCTCTAGCCCGGCGGCAGGTCAGGGCGCCGGGCCTCCCCGGTTTAACAGCAGCAAGATCAGCACGATCAGCAGGAGGATGCCGAGGCCGCCGGACGGGTAGTAACCCCACCCAGTGCTGTAAGGCCAGGTGGGCAGCGCACCGATTAGCAAAATGATGAGAATGATCAGCAGCACTAGCCACATCGATGCGGCCCTTTCGTGTCGTGTGAATCAGACTAAGCGGATTGTAATCTAAGCCAACAAACTGCGCCCGTCACGCCCACCCGATCTGCTTAGCCCGATCGCAGTCGCGTCGGGAAGCCCCGGCGGACGCCTCCCGAGGTAGTTCCAAAATCAGGACCCGAGATGCTTGACAAAAAATGCCAGACTTCGCTCCCAGGCGAGATCCGCTTCGGGCTTGCTATAGCTGGCCCGCTCATTGCAGCCGAACCCATGCTGAGCGCCGGGATAGACGTAAATCTCGGTACCCGGCTGCGCCGCACGGATTGCCTCGACATCGGACAGCGGAATAGACGCGTCTTTCTCTCCGAAATGCATTTGCACTGGGCAGCGCGGAGTTTCCGTGCGGGTCGCGGCGATCCCACCCCCGTACCAGCAAGATGCGGCCGCAAAACCCGCCATCCGGGTTGCACCCCACCATGCGACTGTACCGCCCCAGCAGAAGCCGATAATCCCGATCCGCCCGCCGCCGAGGCGTTCCGCCATCCGGGCCCAGGCTGCCCCAACATCGGCGATCACGCCCGGCTCTGGCACCCGGGCGCGCAACTCACGCCCGCGCGCGACGTCATCCGCCGTATAATTGAGCTCGATTCCCGGCTGCACACGGTCGAACAGAGCGGGCGCCGCCACGGCGTACCCCTCACCGGCAAGACGGTCACAAACATTGCGGATGTGGTGATTGATCCCGAAAATCTCCTGGATCACCACGAGCCCGCGACGGGACTGATTGCTGCCAGCCTCATAAGCGGCGAGACTATGCCCGTCGGCAGCAGTCAGCGTCGTTGTGTTTCCCATGCCAGCCTCGCAATGCTGCTTGCGGCTATCTAAGGGAGGAGAGAGCTCGCCAGCAAGAGATCAATCCGGTGGTGCGGGTGAGCACCACCCAGGTTGTTGGCAGGTGGCCAGACGAAAAAAGCTCCCCTGATCGACGGAACTGGCGCTAAGTCTTTCTAAAACCCTGCGCCCGATTACAAATTTCACTCGACAACTAAAATTCCACAGCCTCTTGGAGCAAAATTCGCTGATCGCCTCGCACAATCCCTACCGCCAAGCAGGATGAGCCCTTATGTTACGCCTTCATCCATCCGGGCCAGTACGGCTTCTCGAGGGTCATTTAGGGCATGAAGGCGATAAGGAGGCGGCGTGCTCTCTGACATTCAGGCTTCTGCAGATTGGGTTGGCGCTGTGCAGCGCCGGCCGGGTTTGGCCCCGCATCTGCGCGCGCTCGAGGCGGAAAGCATCCATATCATGCGTGACGCCGCGGGTCAGGTCCGAAGGCCAGTGCTGCTCTACTCGATTGGCAAAGATTCGTCGGTGCTCCTGCATCTCGCGCAAAAAGCATTTTATCCCGCGCCGATCCCGTTTCCCCTGCTCCATATCGACACAACGTGGAAGTTCCGGGAGATGATTGTGTTCCGGAATGAACTCGTACGGCGCATCGGGGCCGAACTTCGCGTACACACGAACCCGGAAGGGTTGCGGCAGAACATCAATCCCGTCGAGCATGACAGCGCTACCTACAACAAGATCATGAAGACCGATGCCTTGAAGCAAGCGCTGAACCAGGGTCAGTATGATGCAGCGATCGGGGGCGCCCGGCGCGATGAGGAGCGATCACGGGCGAAGGAGCGGGTTTTTTCGGTGCGCGCGCCGGGCCAGGTGTGGGACCCCAAACGGCAGCGGCCAGAGCTTTGGAATCTCTACAACGGGCAGCTCGCACCCGGCGAGACGCTGCGTGTCTTTCCGCTCTCGAATTGGACCGAGCTCGATGTCTGGACCTATATCCAGGCCGAGCGCATCCCGATTGTGTCACTCTATTTTGCCGCCATGCGCCGAACAATCGAGCGCGACGGCACCCTTATCGTGCTCGACGACGAGCGCCTGAAGTTGCGGCCCGGTGAGCAGGTGCAAGAACGGATGGTGCGATTCCGCTCGCTCGGTTGCTATCCGCTTTGCGCGGCCATCCCCTCTGAAGCGCGGACCATCGATGATATCGTGAGCGAAACGCGTGCTGCACGGATTTCTGAGCGGTCCGGCCGCCTGATCGACTACGATGAGGACGCGTCCATGGAGAGGAAGAAGCAGGAAGGGTATTTTTAATGCCCGACTCCCTTCTGCGCGTACTGACTTGCGGCAGCGTGGATGACGGCAAATCCTCGTTGATCGGCCGGCTGCTTTTCGAATGCGGTACCGTTCCAGACGATGTAATGCGCACCTTGGTGCGCGATAGCCGCCGCTTCGGCACCGTGAAGGGCCGGGTGGATTACGCCTTGCTGGTCGACGGCCTCGCCGCCGAGCGCGAGCAGGGTATCACCATCGACGTCGCATACCGTTACTTCCAAACCGACCGCCGCCGCTTCATCCTGGCCGATACACCCGGCCACGAGCAATATACCCGCAACATGGCGAGCGGCGCCTCCAATGCCGATATCGCCATATTGCTGGTCGATGCGCGCAAAGGCGTACTGCAGCAAACACGGCGCCATGCCACCGTTGCGGCAATGTTTGGCATCAGCCATTTCATCCTGGCCGTTAACAAGATGGACTTGGTTGGTTTCGATCGCGCCGTGTATGAGGAAATCACCGAGGATTTCATTACTTTTTCCGAAAATTTCGGAACCGTGCGAACAACCTCGATCCCGATCTGCGCCCGTGACGGGGATAATATCACAGCTCGCAGCGCCCACATGCCCTGGTATATGGGGCCGGCACTGCTTGAAGCACTAGAGCGGGCCGAGCCGCGCGATCATGGCCGGTCCGGCCCCTTCCGGATGCATGTTCAGGGCGTGATTCGGGCTGGCGCCGATTTTCGGGGCTATACGGGAACCATTTCTAGCGGCTCGGTCCGCTGCGGGGCCCGCATAACTAACGTGATCTCCCGTGTTTCGGCACAGGTGGAGCGGATCGTCACTATGGATGGCGATCTCGAAACCGGGCACGCAGGCGACGCCGTTACGTTAGTGCTGCGACCGGAGATCGACATCTCGCGTGGCGATGTGCTCTCCGACTCGCCTTTGCCGCAAATAGGGGACCGCCTCGCGGCGCAGGTCATGTGGTTCGATGATGCGCCGCTGATCCAGGGACGCGATTATCTGTTCATGTTTCGGGGCCGAGTGGTTGGAGGTAGCGTGAGCGACATCACGCACCGCCTCGATATAGATACCCGCGGCGAAATCCCGGCGCGGGAATTGCGCATCAACGAGGTAGGCCATGTCACGATCAGCCTAGCCCAGCCTGTGGTGTTCGAGCCTTACCGCCTCGCGCCCGACCTGGGATCGGCGATCATTATCGATCGCATGACGCGCAATACGGTCGGCGCCGCCCTGATCGAAAGGGCAGACCAGGCCTCCAATCTGCACGCGCAGCATCTCGACATCGACAAACATGCGCGGGCGGCGCTCAAAGGCCAACGCCCGGCCGTCTTGTGGTTCACCGGCCTCTCCGGCGCTGGCAAGTCAACCGTCGCGAATCTCGTCGAGGGGCGGCTGCACATGCTCGGACGGCACACGATGATGCTCGATGGCGATAATGTGCGGCAGGGTCTGAACCGGGACTTGGGGTTCAACGAGGCGGACCGAGTGGAAAACATCCGCCGCATCGCCGAAGTCGCCAAGCTGTTCGTTGATGCCGGGCTGATCGTGCTGGTCTCGTTCATCTCCCCCTATCGCGCTGAACGCATGCTGGCGCGCGAACGGGTGCAGGAGGGCGAGTTCATCGAAATCCATGTGGACACGCCGATCGAGGAATGCCGGCGACGCGATCCCAAGGGCCTGTATGCCAAAGCCTATGCCGGGCAGATCCGCAATTTCACTGGGGTCGATGCGCCGTATGAGGAGCCGGAGGACCCGGAGATCCATCTGCAGACTATAGGCCGGGCCGCTGAGGCGCTGGCGGAACAAATCATCCGGGAGCTCCGGGTGCGGGGTATTATCGATTAAGTCATCTTTTGCAGCCAAGGCGGGGCTGAGCTCAAGGGATTCCCACCCAAGGCCTTTGTGCGCTTGGCAATGATATTTGAGCATATTCGGCAGCAACTAGAAGTTTCAGGCTGACTGTGCAGCCCGAAACTGGTCTAGTCTTACTGCGTCAGTAATCAGGCGGGTTCCGTCCGCCGTTTAGTTTAGAAGCCTTTTGCAACAAGGACACTGCGGCAAGCGCTGGGCGAGCGCAACGGCGAGGGCAATGCGCACTGTCGCGATCGAGTTGCGCACATGCCGCTCCGGCCGGATCGGCGGGTTTTCGGCATCGATGAGGATTGAGAATTGCAGATGCAGCGGCTCATCGCCGGATGCATGGTCCTGAGGGGGGAATCGCTTGCTGCTCGCAGAGGAGAAACCCGTAAGCGGCAATACAAAG
>JAFAHH010000753.1 GCA_019237355.1 Acetobacteraceae bacterium
TCGCCATCCTCGCGCCGCAAGTGCCAGGAACCGTGGACGGCGGGGAAATTAAGCGGCTGGTGAACAGTGGCGGTGATAAGCGGCGGCAGTCCTGGCCCCTCAGGGCCGTGCAGACGGGCCCGGCTTTCGGCGAGGTCAGTCTCATTCCAAGCAGGGAGACCGAGTGAGGCGAGCACCGCCCGCAAGGTGGGCGGAGCCACGCGATGCTGTTGGCCGAAAGCATCCCACCAATGGGTCGCTATTCCAGCCTGCTCGGCGAAGGCCGCGAGGTCTTCGTCGTTCATCGGCTGGCTTCGGACAGGTAAACAGCCGCGCTTCGCTCCGGCAGCGCCCCCTCTCGGAGGATCAAAGCGAGCCGCTCGCCCGTTCCATAAAGCATTTCGCCGCCGATAGGCCCGATGGGAACGGGATCACCGGCCAAATTGATGGCGATGCTCAGCAATGATCCGTCGCCCATGCGCCAGCATGCCACGATAGCCTTGGTCCCGAGCACCGATGCGCCCTCGGATCGCGCGCCGGGGATGCGAGGCACGATGTAGCGATGGCGAAGCGCCAGCAGATCGCGGTGGAGCGCCAGTATCTTCGCGTGCTCGGGTTGCCCGGCCTCGGCCGGAGTCGGGATCGAGGCGGTAAATGTTTCGGGCGCGTTCGGGTCGGGTATTGTCTCGCGCCGGGCTGGGTCGCTGAACGCGGCGAAATGTTCGAATTCGCGCCGCCGCCCTTCACGCACCAATTTGGCCAATTCCGGATTATGATCGGTGAAATACAGGAATGGCCGCTTCGTGCCCCATTCTTCCCCCATGAACAGCATCGGTATGAAGGGCGCCATCAGCAGCAACACGGTCGCTGCTTGCAGCGCTTCCGGATTGGCGAGCTGGGTCAATCGGTCGCCGAACGCGCGATTGCCGATCTGGTCGTGATTTTGCAGGCAAATGACGAAGGCGGTGGTTGGTAGGTGTCCGCTCGGCTCGCCCCTTGGCTTGCCCCGATAAGTGGATTCACCCTGGAACGCAAACCCCTCTGCCATGCAGCGCGCCAATAGCGGGGCGGCATCTTGGAAGTCAGCGTAGTAGCCCTCGCTTTCGCCGGTCAGCATCACATGCAGGCAATGGTGCACATCGTCATCCCATTGCGCGTCAAACCCGGCCGTGAGATGCGAGGACTTGTTGCCCTCGTGTTCAAGCACGAGATGCACGTGGCGGCCTTGCGTTTGCGCACGGATCACCGCCGCCATTTCATCGAGGAAATCTGGTTCGCTGATCGCATGGACGGCGTCGAAGCGGAGCCCATCAAAGCGGAACTCGTTCAGCCAGTAGAGGGCGTTGCCGATGAAAAAATCGCGCACTTCGCGCCTTCTGAAGTCGATAGCGGCACCCCAGGGGGTGTGCTTCGATTCATCGAAAAACCGCTTCGCATAGGCGTGCAGATAATTTCCGTCCGGGCCGAAATGGTTATAGACGACATCGAGCATGACCATCACACCCATACCATGGGCGGTATCGATCAGATGGCGCAGCTCGTCCGGAGTGCCATAGGCCCGGTCCGGCGCATAGGGCAGCACGCCATCGTAGCCCCAATTATGCTGGCCGGGGAAATCGGCGACCGGCATGATTTCAACCGCGGTAATGCCGAGCGCTTTGAGACGCGGCAAATCCGCCTCGATCCCGCGAAATCCGCCGAATGCGCCGGCATGGAGTTCATAGACCACCGCCTCATGCCAGGGCCGGCCACGCCAGGATCGATTTTCCCAGGTGTAGGCGCCCGGGTCGGTCACCACGCTCCAGCCATGCACATCCTCGGCCTGGAGGCGGGAGGCGGGATCGGGTACGGTCAGGCCGTCCGGGAGCCGGAACCGGTATCGCGCGCCAGGGCCGCTGGCTACCTCCGCTTGGTAAAAACCGTCCAGCCTCGGCTGCATCGGCACGGGCTCGGCGCCCTCCACCTCGAGCGTAACGGAGGGGGCATCTGGCGCCCATATGTTGAACCGCACCTTTCCGTCCCGGAGTTCCGGCCCGTAGTGATGCATCGAACTACTCCGGCTGGAGTATCACAGTGGCGAGCGGCGGCAAAGTCAGCGAAACCGAGCTGGGCAGGCCATGGCTCGCGATTTCGCCCGCCTCCACAGCACCGCCATTGCCGGTGTTCGACCCGCCATAGATCGCAGCATCCGTATTCAGTGCCTCGCGCCATAGACCGGGCCGGGGCACGCCCAGCCGGTACTCATAGCGCGGCACCGGGGTGAAGTTGCAGACGACCAGGGCGGGCGCATCCTCTGGGCTGCCGAACCGAAGGTAGGCGTAGACGCTCTGATCCCGGTCCTCGAGCACGACCCACCGGAACCCTTCCCCCCGGCAATCGGCGACATGCAAGGCCGGTGTGCTTCGATAGAGGCGGTTCAGATCGCGCACCAGGCGCTGCACGCCGGCGTGGTTTTCGTAATCGAGCAGATCCCAATCCAGCCCTTCGTCATGGTTCCATTCACGGTCTTGCGCGAATTCCCCACCCATGAAGAGCAACTTCTTGCCGGGATGGGTCCACATGAACCCAAAATACGCCCGCAGATTGGCGAAGCGTTGCCACTCATCACCGGGCATTTTGCGGATCAGCGAACCTTTGCCGTAAACCACCTCATCGTGTGAGAGCGGCAGGACGAATTTTTCAGAAAAGGCGTAAACCAGCCCGAAGGTGAGCTCATCGTGGTGCCAGCGGCGGTGCACGGGATTTTCATGCATGTAATGCAGCGTATCGTGCATCCATCCCATGTTCCATTTGTAATCGAATCCGAGCCCGCCTTCATCCGCTGTGCGGGTCACGCCCGGGAAGGCGGTCGATTCCTCAGCGATCAACAGGGCGCCGGGGCAACGCTCGGCGATCGTGCGCGAAAGTTCCTGCAGGAAGGAGATTGCCTCGAGATTCTCCCGCCCACCGTATTTGTTCGGGATCCACTCGCCCGGCGCGCGGCTATAGTCGCGGTAGAGCATCGAGGCGACAGCATCCACCCGAAGCCCGTCGGCGTGGTAATGCTCGAGCCAGTGCAAAGCGCTGCCGATTAGAAACCCACGCACCTCGTTGCGGCCAAAATTATAAATCAGCGTGTTCCAGTCGCGATGGAAGCCTTCGCGCGGGTCCTCATGTTCGTAGAGCGCGGTGCCGTCGAAGCGCGCCAGCCCATATTCATCGGCCGGGAAATGCGCCGGAACCCAATCCAGAATCACGCCCAGGCCCGCATCATGGCAGCGATCCACGAACTCGAAGAATTTCCGTGGAGGACCTAGCCGCGCCACCGGCGCAAACTGGCCTAGTGGCTGATAGCCCCAGGAGCCCGCGAACGGGTGCTCCATGACCGGCATCAGCTCGATATGGGTAAATCCCATTTCTGCCGCATAAGGGATGAGCCGCTCGGTGAGGAGGTCCCAGTTGCTGTTCTTCATCCAAGAACCGGCATGGACCTCGTAGATGGAGAGCGGGGCTTCGGGAGCTTGGCGTTCGCGCTCCTGCCGCCGCCAGGCGTCGTCCGTCCAGCGGAACGGCGAGGTGTCGGCCACGATGGAATTGGTGGAGGGGGGCGCCTCATCCGCCCACGCGACGGGATCCGCTTTCAAGGGCAACAAATTGCCCCAGGATCCGGCCAGCTCGTATTTATAACGTACGCCCGGTCCGAGGCGCGGGATGAACAACTCCCAAACCCCAGCGCCGTAGCGGAGCCGCATCGGGTGCCGCCTTCCATCCCACCGGTTGAAATCGCCCACCACGGATACCCGGCGAGCATTTGGCGCCCAGACCGCAAACCGTACGCCGCGCACGCCCTCGATTGCCATCGGGTGCGCGCCGAGGCAGCGGCCGAGATCGTGATGACGGCCCTCGGCCAGCAGATGGACATCGAGATCGCCCAGCAGCGGCGGAAAGGAGTATGGGTCTTCGATCTCTTGCAGCCCCTCGCCGGTGTCGATGCAGAATAGGTAAGGGCCGCCAGCTTTTACCGGGCCGGAGAATAACCCGGCCGGGTGGATGCGCTCCAAAGTGCCGCGGCGTTCCCCGGTCGCCCGGCCGAGCACCGAGACCGATTGGGCCTCGGGCTGGAAGGTGCGCACCACGAGTTCGCCGCCAACAAAGTGCGGGCCGAGTACCGAAAAGGGATCGCCGTGGCGCGCATTCACCAGCGCCTCGACGGCGCCAGGATCGGGGGCATGGGGGGCAATCATTCGGCAGGCTCCTCGACGCGTTCAACGAGGCGCGATGCGAGCTCCTGCAACCCGCGGAGCGGGATACCGATCCAAGCCGGG
>JAFAHH010000083.1 GCA_019237355.1 Acetobacteraceae bacterium
AGAACCCGCCGCCCCATGGCCATCCAATGGCCGATGATGTTCGCGATGGTATGCGTCTTCCCGGTCCCCGGAGGACCTTGCACCACGACGCCATGCACACCCTCCTGCTCCAGCCGGCGGGCAATCTCTCCCTGTTCGTCATTGGACGGCAGCGGAAAAAACAGCCAATCACGCGACCTTCCAGGCTGCTCCTCGCCCGTCCGATCCCAAGGGTCAGCCGGCACCGGAGAAGGGCTCGGAGTCGGATCAAATTCATCGTCACTCGGTAAGTCAGGCGGCGGCACAACAAAACGAAGCGCAGTCTCCGGCAACGGGCTTTGATCCTGAATGGCATCGATCAAGCGACGCAAGTCGTCACGGAAAATGTCATCCCGGCGAGTCCGGACGATTACACAGAAGCTCGGACTGATGCGCAGGTCATCTCCTGCAGGTCCAAGTTCCTCCTCGGAAGCTAGTACCCTGCCGCTCGCGTCCAGTCGGACGGCGCAGGTCTCCAGCACTCCAGAAAAACTCGCTCTCATAAACGGTCCAAAAGCGCGTTCCGGATCCTTAGCAACTTGCTCAAGCCGGACTGTCATCTCCCGCTGGAGCTCGGCCGCTCCGGGAACTCCAAGTTCCAGGAATGGCTGTAATACAGCGACAGGTGGGATGCTACGCGGCAAAATCGATAATACGCCGCTGGATTCGTCTAGTGCCCCGAGTCGCTCATATTGCGGGGTATAACCGCTTCAGCTTAATGCGGGCGTCGGCGGTGGTGAACTGCCAGTCCGCTTTGGCGTGACTGCCGTTCCTGCTTTCCTGCCAGGCGGCGATTTCATCGATGAGCGCGTGCTTGTCCGGAATGCGCCGACTGAGGCACTGGCTGGACAGCACCGCCAGGTCTGACTCGGCCATGTTCAGCCAACTGCCATGCTTGGGCGTGTAGTGCCACTCGAAACGCTCGACCAGCCGGCGCGCTTCAGCCGCGGGGAAGGCTTCATAGAGCGCCGCCGGTTTGTGCGTGCTGAGATTGTCTTGCACCAGCACGATCTTGCTCGCCGCCGGGAAGTGCCGGTCGGACAAATCTTTCAGGAGTTGCGCATAATCCAGAGCAGTGTGGCGGTCGGTGACCTCGACGTGGCGCCATCCTTCCAATGGCGCGAACAGCATGAACAGATTGGCCGTGCCGTTGCGCTCATACTCGTAATCCTGCCGGGCGGGCTGGCCTGGCTTTGCGGGCATGGGCAGGCGGGTCTGTTTGACAAGCTGTTTCGTGGCCTCGTCCAGGCAGACGACGGGACAGGCTGGATCATGCGGCCGCTGGTAGACTTCCAGCACATCTTCCATGCCGGCTACGAACGCGGCATTGGCATCCGGCGGAATGACCCATTGTTTCTGCAGGTGGGGCTTGAGTGCGTTTTTTTGAGCGTCCGTCCGATTGTGTTGTCGCTGGCACGATCGACGATGTTCAGCTCCACGACCGCGGTTTCCAGAAGTTGCAGCGTCCATCGCGAGCGCCCCTTGGGTGGTTCGGAACAAGCGAGCGCGATCAGCTTGGCCTCGGTGGCGCCGTCAAAGATGCGCTTTCTGGCCGAGTTGGGCGAGTGCTTGCGGGTCAGGGCCGCGTCGAGGCCGCTCTCCACCAGTTCCTGGCGGGTCCGGGCGATAGTGTCGATGCTGGTGTCCAGCGCCTCGGCAATCCGACTATCGCTCCAGCCTTCGCCCGCATCCGAGGCATCCGCCTTGAGCAGGATGCGCGCCTTCAGCACCTGGCGGGCCGGACACTTGCCCTTTTGGATGAGCGTGCTGAGGCGTTCACGTTCGGCCTCGCTGAGCTTGACGATGTATTTCTTTACGGCAGGTTGTTTCGCGGTCACGGCACATCTCCGGAGTTGCCGGAGAGATCGATTCAGAGATCGACCGCGGAATCAACGACGTGGGGCACTAGTGTGGCGGCGTGAAATAGTTCTATCGGTTTTCGAGGATGTGGGCCTTTAGGAGCGATTGGGAGAAAAGCTATGCGGTACGACGTCGTCATTGTTGGCGGAGGCCTAGCCGGCAGCAGCCTGGCCGCTGCGCTGGTGCGTGAAGGTGCTCGCGTCCTCATTCTGGAGCGCGAGCCGGCGTTCCGCGATCGCTTGCGTGGCGAGGCCATGATGCCGTGGGGTGTCGCTGAGGCCCGCACGCTCGGCTTGCTCGATGCGCTGCTTGAGGGTTGCGCGAGCTCGATCCGCTGGTTCACGACGCCCGACGATAATCGGGACATCCCAGCAACAACGCCAGCAGGCCTTGGCTTTTTGACGTTTTATCAC
>JAFAHH010000312.1 GCA_019237355.1 Acetobacteraceae bacterium
TGCGAGGGGCCAGCTCCTCGCGCTCGCCGCGGGACGGCACTTTATGGCGGTCTTTGACCGCCGGGGATAATCGTGGAGGGCCAGCCCTCCACACCTCCCGCAAAGGGGGCTGCTCGCCCCCTTTGAAACCCCTCGCTTTTGCGGATCCCGATGAGGGGCGGAGATCGCGCACCATGCTTGCGCGCCGCCAATGGTATCTACGTTGGCGGCAGCTTGCCGGGCGCGCCAAGCACGGTCCCGCTCGATCTCCGCTTTGGGAATTGAGCCCTACGGGCGGTGGGAATGCCGGCGCAGATTCGGTGAGCGGCGGTCTTTGACCGCCGGGATGCTCGTAGGGCGGTCTTCGGACCGCCGGGGATTATTGTGGAGGGCCAGCAGGCTGTGCCAGAAGTGGTTGTCTTGAGCTACGTTGGCATTTGTGCGGTCAGAAGTCGGAGCGCATTGTGCCGGAGGGTCAAAGTGGGCAAGCGGTGGCTGTTGCGGCTCAACAGGCTGTAAAGTAGTCGCTTGGTGGCCCCTACAGACGAGAAAAAGGAGCCCTTGCCTACCAACTTGGCAATGTTATGCGCTATGCACGCCATCCTGAACTCTACGGACGCGCCAGTGAGCCCGCGAAGCAACAAGCGGCTCATGCCATATGAGCCCTTCAGGTGTCCGAACACAGGCTCTATGATGGTCTTGCGTTTAGAGTAGACTGCCTTGCCGGCAGGAGTTCTGATCTTAAGCGCCATTGGCGTCACCTTCTGGTGGTCCTGGCGGAAGCGTCTGAGCTTGCCTGTCTCTTCGTTGCCGAAAATGTGATAGCCGTGCGTTTTGGTCCTGCTCTCTGTGCGGACGTATTTGTAGATGAGACCGTCTGGACCAATGAACTCGTTCTTTGTTGCATCGTATGTCCAGCTTTCCAGGTCCTCCTGTACGCCGCCGCTCGGCGCGATGTAGGCGTCAAGCTTCTCCCGCTCCACGTAGTCGAGGGTTGCATGGCTCCAGTAGCCGCCGTCGGCGGAGACCCGGTCGGGATGTACACCCGTGTTCTCCTTTGCCAAATCCATCATGGGCGGCAGTTGAGCATTGTCGGCCTGGTCCTGGCAAACCTGGGCGGCTATGATTATCTGGTTGTCCGCGTCGACTACTGCCTGTGCGTTATAGGCTGGGCGGATAATGCCGGAGGTCTTTATCATGCGGCTCTCATCGTCGGTCACGATAATGGTCTTGTCGCCGCTCTCTTCGAGCTTGCTCTTGGCCTCTTCGACACGCTTCTTGCGATGCATGAACGTGCGTATGCGTTTAGGCGGGTCGCCCTCGGAGCTCTGGTCGTTGTTGTCTGTTGCATCGCGCTCGTCGTTTTGCTTCCATTCTTTGAGCAGCTCAGCGGCGATCTTGTCGACCTTGGCTATACCGGCGTCCAGTTCCTCAGCAGAACGGCACTGGCGCTTGCCAGCATTGGCGGCGATTTTGGTCCCGTCTACGCTGACGTGCTCAAGGCTAACCAGACCCTGCTTTCTGGCCAGGCGTACGGTTTTGACGAACACATCGGCAAGCACGCTCTCACTGGCGGCACGGAACCTGGCGATCGTGCGATAGTCTGGGGTAGCCATATGCGCAAGGAACTTAAAGCGCAGATCGTAGAGGAGAGCATCCTCCAGCCGGCGGCTGCTGCGAATGCCAAGCGTCATGCCGAAGATGAGGACTTTGAGCATTACCACCGGATCATATGCGGGACGGCCACCACCTTTGTGAGCGTCCCGCAGGTAACCAAGGTCGAGTTGGTCTATGACGTGTGCGAACAGCCGCACGGGTGCGTCCTGCGCAACGAACTCATCGACCGAGGGCGGAAGGAGCCAACCCTGATTCTCAGGGTGACCGGCGGTTACAAATCGCTTCACGGGCTACTCCTTAATCGGAAGGCAAACCTAGCCCTAGATTCGACATCAGACTGCCAAAGGACTCCCCTATTTCTGAACTTTTCCAGAAACTTTTGGCACAGCCTGCCAGCCCCTCGCGCTCCCCGCTCAAGGGGCTGCTCGCCCCCTTTGCTCCACACGCTCGATCCTCGCTGATCGCTCGGCGCGCGCGGAGGCCACACCCCTCGATTTTGCGGGTCGCGATGAGGGGCGGAGATCGCGCACCATGCTTGCGCGGCACCAATGGTATCTGCGTAGGCGGCGGCTTGCCG
>JAFAHH010000488.1 GCA_019237355.1 Acetobacteraceae bacterium
GAGAAGATGATGTCGTTGCCGAGCTTGACTCGGAGGCGCGGAACCACCTCCATCTCCCACATCCGCCGCATTTCGTGTGGCACACCGGGCATACAGACGAGGACGTGGCCATTCTTCTCGGTCCACCAGCCTGGAGCAGTGCCGATAGGATTGGGCAGCGCCTGAGTGGACGGGGTCAGTGTCGCCTGTTTGACGTTGCGCTCGGGCATAGGCCCGCCGCGAGAAGTGAAGTAAGCCCGGAGGCTTGCTTCAAGCGCGGGGTCGACGGTGATCTCTTCGCCAATCATGGCCGCCACACTTTCGCGGGTCACGTCATCTTCGGTTGGCCCCAGACCGCCGGTACAGATGACGAGGTCGGAGCGCGAGAAAGCGCGGTTCAGTACTTCTGACAACCGCTGCTGGTTGTCTCCGACGGCCGAAACCCAATACAGGTCAATTCCCAAAGCAGGCAGCTGCTGGGCCAGCCAGGAGGCGTTGGTGTCGGTGATCTGCCCCATCAGAATCTCAGTTCCAATGGACACAATTTCGCTTTGCACTGTGATCAAAGGGTGGGACCATTCGGGCTGTGAGTCAAGGGTCATTGGGTTCTTTTGTGCGCCGGCTTTAGGGGTCCACGATCCCGCACACTCGCGTTGCAGTTAGAAGTGTCATCCTGAGCGAAGCGAAGACATCCCACGTGGCTAAGTTGTCAAGTGGCGTCCTGAGGAACAGGCCACGCGGTTGTCTCGGCGTAGAGTTGGCGATGACGTAGACACCCATCCAAAATGCCGACTAAACGATTGGCGAGGGCGCGGAGAGCCTGGGGATGGGTGTGCCCATGGCGGGCTCGATAGGCGCGATAGTAGCGGCGTGCGCCGGCAGATCGGGTGAGCGCACAGAAGGCCCACCAATAGAGCGCGTCAGTCAAATGGTTGTTGCGTGGAAAGCGGGCATGCACCACTTTCCACTGGCCAGAGGCTCGGGTGACAGGGGCACAGCCGGCATAGTTCTTTCTGGCCTTAGAATCAGGGTAGCGAGCTGGGTCATCACCTAACTCCGCCTGCACCCGGGCGCCGAGGACTGGTCCGAGTCCTGGCAGACTTCCAAGAATCTCGGCGTCCGGGTGTTGCTCAAAACAGGCGGTCAAAGCGCGCTCCATGGCGTCGATCCCGCGCCCGTATTCTGCGATGACGGTCAGGGCGGCCACCACGCTGTGCCGATGGGCATCGACGATGACGTCAGGCAGTTCGAGCCGGGGTGCTGCCAGCGCGGTCACGATTGCCTTCGCTGTCGTGGGCAGATAGCGCTGACGGCCACCTGCGCGGAGGGCCTGCTGCACCTCAGCAAGTGAGAGTGCTCGGCCGAGGGCCGGTGTAGGCGCGATACTGAGCACGGCGATGGCATCGGTGGACGTCAGGTCAGCAAAAGCCTGCAGCGCGCCAGGATAGTAGTCCCGGAGTTCGTGGCGGAGGCGGTTCACCTGGCGCTGACGTGCCCAAATCAGCTGCTGATGACTCCGCGTTAACACCTTCAGCGCTTCGGACTGTTCCGAATCGCGAGCGATTGGTCGGTGATTCTGGCGGTCCGTACGCACGAGGTCAGCCAGCACTTTGGCGTCGGCGGCATCCGATTTGGCACGGGAGACCCCGTGTCGCTCACGATAGCGGCTGACCGACAACGGATTGATGGCGTAGACCTGATAGCCGGCCACGATGAGGGCATGGACCACCAGGCCGCGGTCCGTCTCAACGCCGATAACCACATCGTGTGGTTCCTGGGCATGGTCGGCTAGTCGTTGCTGCAGCTGCCGCGCCCCTTCCAGGGAATCCGGGATACGAAACCGTTCTACCGTTGTGCCGGGCTCCTCCATCACGTGAATATCGTGATGCTGCTCAGCCCAGTCCATGCCGACAAAGATCATCCTGCCTCCTCCTGCCAAACTATGTTGCTGAGGCTCAAGGAGGATCCCAGCGCCCTAATGGCAGTGCTCGAGGCACCACATCCCACTGGCTGTGTGGCTCCCCCTTGCAGATGGTGGGCGCACAGTCTTCGCTGAGAACTCCCGGGTTCAGGACCCGACAAGTGCTCTCCCACCACCAGCTTCAGTGGGTACCAGCCTAGCTACTTGACTGGTACACACCCATTAGGACCCGACGTTTCTGTTTCGTTAGCGATGAATTTCCGCGAACGGAAACGTCGGGTCCTTCGCAAGCTCAGGATGACATTTCGTTACAGGTTAGGTGAGCGCTCGATGCTCGCCCTACGACAGGTGCAATGGACGCAAGCTAACCGCACCGACTCGTAGGGGCACGGCGTGCCGTGCCTATCCGATGCTGGTGGCCGAATCGTGCGCCGCAAGGCGGCAAAGAAGATCCCAGGCACGGCACGCCGTGCCCCTACAAGTGCGCCTAGCCCCTAAGCGGTAATCTCTCCGCGACCCTCAAGAGCTCTAGTCAGCGTCACTTGATCTGCGTATTCCAGGTCACCACCG
>JAFAHH010000517.1 GCA_019237355.1 Acetobacteraceae bacterium
CATGCCGGATCTGTTTACCCCGGCCCGAACCGGGCGGGACGAGGCCTACTCGGCCAAAGACATTGAGGTCTTGGAAGGGCTCGAGCCGGTCCGGCGCCGGCCGGGGATGTACATCGGCGGCACTGATGAGGCCGCGCTGCACCACCTTGCCACCGAGATCCTGGATAACGCCATGGACGAAGCGGTGGCCGGGCACGCCAGCTTCATCGAAGTGACGCTCGAGCCCGGCAATGTCGTGAGGGTACGCGATAATGGCCGCGGCATCCCGGTCGATCCCCACCCAAAGTTTAAGAATCGCAGCGCCCTCGAAGTCATCCTGACCACCTTGCATTCGGGCGGGAAATTTGGCGGCAAGGTGTACGCGACTTCAGGCGGGCTGCACGGGGTCGGCAGCTCGGTGGTGAATGCCCTCTCGGAGTTTCTTGAAGTAGAGGTGGCACGCGACCGGGTGTTGTGGAAGCAGCACTATGAGCGCGGTAAGCCAACATCCAGGCTTCGCAATGCAGGTCCGGTGCAGAACCGGCGCGGCACATCCATCCGCTTCAAGCCGGATCCGCAAATTTTTGGCGATCTCCGTTTTAGCCCGGCTCGCCTTTACCGGCTCTGCCGCTCCAAGGCCTACCTGTTCCGCGGTGTGCAAATCCGCTGGTCCTGCGATCCGGCGCTTCTCAATGGGCACGCCGATACCCCGGCCGAAGCGGTGCTGCATTTCCCGGGTGGGCTGCGGGATAGCTTACAGGCCGAGCTGGGCGAAGCCGCCCTGGTTCTGAAAGAGCCCTGGGCCGGAGAAGCTGATCTGCCGGATGGCGCTGGCCGGGTGGAGTGGGGGGTCGCCTGGCTGGAAGGGGCCGACGGTTTTCTGCACTCCTACTGCAACACGGTGTCAACCCCACTCGGCGGAACGCATGAGGCGGGATTCCGGGCGGCGCTGCTGAAAGGGTTGCGCGCCTGGGGCGAGCACCGGGGCAACCGGCGCGCGACGACGGTAACCGCCGAAGACGTTCAGTCCTCGCTCGCGGGCAAGCTATCGCTGTTCATGCGTGACCCACATTTTCAGGGGCAGACGAAAGAGAAACTTACTTCGGCCGAAGCGTCTCGGCTGGTGGAATCGGCGTTGCGGGACCGGTTCGACCACTGGCTTGGCGGCGATCCGGCCCAGGCCGACAATCTGCTCGCCTTCGTCATCGAGCGTGCGGAAGAGCGGCTGCGGCGGCGGGAGGCGAAGGATACGCCGCGCAAATCGGCGACAAGGAGGCTACGCCTGCCGGGCAAGCTCACCGACTGCACCCGGGAGAATGCGGCGGAGACGGAGATCTTTCTGGTCGAGGGCGATAGCGCGGGCGGGTCCGCCAAACAAGCGCGGTCGCGCGAGAACCAGGCGGTGCTGCCGCTGCGCGGCAAAATCCTCAATGTGGCCAGCGCCTCGGCCGATAAGCTGAGGCAAAACCAGGAACTGAAGGATTTGATCGAGGCGCTTGGCTGCGGCGTGGGTGAGCGCTTCGACCGCAGCAAGCTACGCTATGGCCGGGTGATTATCATGACCGACGCGGATGTCGACGGCGCGCATATCGCTTCGTTGCTTATGACGTTCTTCTACCGGGAGCTGCCGGAGCTGGTGCGCCAGGGTCATTTGTATCTTGCGCAACCGCCGCTCTACCGGCTGACCCAGGGGGCGAAAACGGTCTATGCCATGGACGATGCCGACCGCGAGCGGCAGATGAAGCAGGCGTTCAAGCCCGGGGCGAAGGTTGAGGCTAGCCGGTTCAAGGGCTTGGGCGAGATGCCGCCCTCCATATTGCGCGACACCACCATGGACCCGGCGCGCCGCACCTTGCTCAAGGTCATCGCGCCGGCGGAGGAACGAGCGCAGACCAATCAGCTTGTTGAGAGCCTGATGGGGCGCAAGCCGGAACTGCGGTTCCAATTCATCCAGGAGCGCGCCCGCACGGTGGAGGAGGTGGATGTTTGAATCCGGTGTTGATGCCGTTTTGATTCCCATTATCTCACCGGAAGGTTTACCGGCCATGACGAATCCCTTTGCGTAGCCGGGTGAGCGCCGAATGTCCTAGCGCTCCATGCCAAAAGTGCAAACGCCCCATCTGACCACGATTCGTGATTCCGGACGGCCGTTGGTTTGATCCGCCGATCCTAATAAGCCGGGACGAGCAAGAGGTAAAAGGTCCCATGCACAACGTTCAGCACGAGATTAAAGACGGCAAACTCATCATCACCGTAGACGTATCAGAAAAGGCAATTGCCGCCGCGCCACCATCATCATCAGGCAAAACCAATCTGGTCGCCTCGACTGGCGGATCGATCTCGGTGCCGTCGCCCCATGGCGCTGCCCTGTCATTCTCCCTGAACGTAATGGCGAAGAATAGATAATGACAATGAGGAATACCTATTACCAGGAATTCCCCGATTGAAGACGAGCATATAGCGGTGCGGCTGGAAGCAAGCACGCACCCCGGCAAGGTCCTGCCAGTTCGCGCGCGTGGCGGCAAACAGCCGGGCGAGCTCTTCCAGGCTCAGGAACCGGATGGTCTCGGTCGGCGAGCCGAGCATGGCGCCCTGATTCCCGGCGGCTACGAGGCGATATTCAAAACGCGCAGATAGGTGGGACGAAGAGGCACCGCCGGGCTTTTCAAGCGTCCCACCTGTCTCGTCCCACGTCTGATTCGCAATTCTTGCCCCGAAACCGGTGGATTAAGCGCGCCCCAGGCATTGTGGGATGCTGCACTGCAGCAAAAGGGCTTGGCTGGGCAGTGATAGCGCTGTAGTGCCGATTATCCCCAAGTGTTAGGGCGGTCCGGCGGATCGGCTCTTTTTTGCTAGGGGGCACTCAACTCAGGCAGAGGGCCTTCGGAAAATGCAAGCTGCCCGAACAAGCCGTTTGCGCGCCCTTGCGAAGGAGGTGCGCCGGTTATTCCTGATGATCTGGTAGATCAGAACCCCGGCCCCGAGAGTAGTAGGTTCGTGGCTCAGGCCTCGGGTCAGGCTCGGATTGAGCGAAAAGCTCGGGTCGAGCGCTACCAGGCGGTTCTGAGCTGAGCGAGTCATACCATTCGGCCGAAAGAGTCTGACTAAGGCAGCGCTCGGTCTGACATCTGCGTACTTGTGGTCCGACTGAATGTGCTCCTGGAACCACGGTTCCGGCCTCACCGGCATTGCGTGCCCCAGGTCAGACCGCAGCGGCCCCGAAGTAAGACTGCGGTGCCAATTCAGCCTTACCCGGCGCTTCGGTCGGACTGCGAGAGTGCTTTGGTAGGGTATTGGTGCGGCGAGCTGGTGGAATGCGAGGACGAGGGCAGCGGGTGCGTGGTTTCCGCCCGCAATGTCCGGACATACCCCCGCGCCTGGCCTGAGGAAGCCGCTGGGGCCGGTATGGCCTCCGAGCGCCCAGCAGCGCATAATACTGAACGAGACCGGCGATTACTCATCTCGCTGATAGGAATCACACATCGCGCGGGCGGCGCCATATGGGTGGCTCGCAACGCTTACGGGCGCTCATCCAGGCATCCAGGAGCACCGGCGCACTGGG
>JAFAHH010000584.1 GCA_019237355.1 Acetobacteraceae bacterium
GAGGAGCGCCTGCAACAGCTCGCCGGCACATTGTCGGGCGGCGAGCAGCAGATGGTCGCGATCGGCCGCGCGCTGATGGCCCGCCCGCGGCTCTTATGCATGGACGAGCCTTCGATGGGCCTCTCGCCCGCCTATGTCGAGCAGGTCTTCGACATCATCCAGACGATCAACCGCCAGGGCACGACGATTTTCATGGTCGAGCAGAACGCCAATATGGCGTTATCGATCGCCAACCGCGCCTATGTGCTGCAGACCGGGCAGATCGTGCTGAGTGGCCCCGCCGCCGAGCTGCGCCAGACCGAGCTGATCCGCCACGCCTATCTCGGCGAACTCAAAGTCGCCTGACGTTTGCCCCCTCACCCCAACCCTCTCCCCGCACGCGGGGAGACGGAGGGACCCGCTGATCCCCGGATCGCGTCCGGGGAGGAGGGTCACGGGCGTCGCGGACTTTCAGCCGCCAACTCCGATCATCGCCAGCAGCGCACGCCCTGCCGGACCGAGCTAGGAGCCCAGCGCGACCAGACGCGGAACTATGTTTTCGGCGTTCTCGATGAAATCGCTCGCCGCTTTCGCGCACTTGGTCACGCGCTCGAGCGCGTTCCCGACCTCCGTTTTATCGGCCTCAGGTTTCGCCGTCTCCTCAACGGCATCCTGCATCGCGCGGTCGAGTCTGCCGCGATCGGGCACGTTCTTTAGTCTAGCTCATGAAATGAACCGCACAGAAGTCCGGGCTGCTCTTAATGCCGTCCTAAACCCAGAGAGCGAACTGTACAAGGAGACGTTACGGAAACGTCGCGACCTCCCGCCGGACCAAGCGCGTCAATGGATGGCGATGGACTTGGCGACACCTGTCGCTGCCGTATTGTCGGGACAGCCAGAATACCACCGCTGCCCGAACATGATGCTTCAGAGTGGCATCGGGACTCGCGTTACATTTCGGCCTGACAGAGCCGCTCAGCTACTTGTTCTGAACGCCATGAAGAGCGATGTCGATAGTGCGGTTAGTTGGTTGGCGGATTTGTTGGAGAATGCGCGCGCATCGGGACTGCACGTAGTGCCGCTTTGGCAGCTCACGGTCGGGACGGCGATGACACTGACCAAACACATCGAACTGATCCCGTTTTCATTGTTGCCGCTCTCACCTATGAGAGCGATGCTAGAAGGGCCACCAGACGCTTTTTCGGTCCGCTGGATGTTGCCGGGACCTCTTCTAGGCAGGCAGCAGCCCACAGCGGCTCTAACCGCCCGTAAGGTCGTCGATCCGCTGTTCGTTGACGCAGAACAGGAGGTACGACCTGAACCTGATCCGCTACCGAATATGCTGGATGATGTACGACTTTGTCTAAGCGCCGTTGGTCCTCATCCGATACTCGGACCGGTCGGATGGTATCAGTTCGACGATGCAGACCTACATATAGCGGCAGCAGGTGGCATATTTGGGATGCCCGGAGAAATTGTACCGGGTTGGTTGTCCCGGCCTCCGGCCTTCGATGCCCATGCGGCTCGAACGCTAGTGCCTAAGTTCCTGGCTCTTCCGGCGAAAATCCGTGCCCGAGCAAGGATCGCCCTGCAACGGCTTTTCCAAGCGATGCTACGACGCGAACCGGCCGATAAGGCTGCCGACCTTTCAATAGCTCTGGAAGCATTGCTCACAGATCGTCAACCAGGCGAGCACACCTGGAAGGTGAGCACACGGGCAGCAGTGGTGACCGGGTGGGATTTGCAGTCCATGCTCGACCGCCGGAATTTGATATCGGCCACGTACCAGATGCGAAGTTCTCTCGTCCGCTCGGGCAGTGCAAGCGAAAGGGTCCGCGTACCCGGAAGAGGTCAACAGCCTGCCTTAGCTGTGTGCGAGGAGGCTACCCGCATTTGCGCAGCAGTCATCCGGGCGATCGTCGAACGGGGCGGCATACCCTCGTGGGCGGAGTTCGACGTTTCGGGCGGTGTGTTAGGCTGGCCCCAAAGTCGCCATGTGAGTTAAGAATTCGCGCCTTTCCTGTGAAGCTTCTTCGGCTTCTGGCGTCGCCGATTACGTGAATTGCAGTCTGATGTTTGTCCGCGGCGCTCGGATCTCGAACCGGCGCTGCCCCTCCGATGGGTAACTGACCCTCGAACGTCGGCCCTCTTGTTTCAAGCCCTGGTACGCTTCAGCCCAAGGGTGACCCTGGGTATTCTGAACCCAATGGACGAGCGCGCCTCATCGTACCATGCGAGCAACCGCGCCATAGTTCCGCAGATGCGTGTGTGTTTTTTTTGGCCCGAGATTGGTTTGAGGAGACCTGAACCATGCCCTGCTGCATCACACATCGGTCCAGGACCGATACGAGGACCATCACCGGCTGGTACGCTGGCAGCGCCTGCCGATGGTCAACCGATGACAAGCGGCGCAAGGTACTCGACAACAAGCACGAGGCCAGAGCGATATGCCGCGAACTGCGCAGTCTCTGCCCGCGTAATGCGGAAGTCATAAACATCGA
>JAFAHH010000793.1 GCA_019237355.1 Acetobacteraceae bacterium
GCGGAGCACCTGATCAATGGCCTTGAAGAATCGCCCCCAAGCCGAACGATACGGACCGCGGATCCAGTCGCGTACTTGCTCGGGTGGGGTGCAAAACAACTCCTGAACCGTCACGCCGCGCGGGTTGCGGGCGCGCGGACGGAGCGCCATCAGCACGATGAGCGGTACGATGACGGTGCGCGACCAATATGAGACTTTGCTGAGATGGAAGGGAAACCACCGCGGCAGCAGCATGATTTCAACGGGCATCACCGGCACCGCCCGCCACGGCACTTGGCCAAATAGGGCGAGTTGAGCGCGCGTGAAAACATTGGTGCGCTCCGCGCCGCCCGCGGCCAAGATTGCCTCCCGCGCCCGCCGCATATGCGGCGCGTCCGGATCATCGCCGATCGCCTTCAGGGCGTAGTAAGCCTTCACGCTGCAGGAGAGATCGAACGCTCCGTCATGAAAGAGCGGCCAGCCGCCATGCGCGCCTTGAGCGGCCCGCAGATAGGTCCCGATCTTCGCTTCCAGAGCAGGATCGATGCGGTCCAGAAAATGCTCCAGCAGCACGTATTCGGCCGGAATGGTCGCATCCGCCTCGAGCTCGAAAAGCCAGTGCCCATCTTCGCGCTGATGGCGGCGGAGCGCATCGGCGGCCAGGTTGATCGCGCGCAGTAGCTGATCCTCGAGCGCGGGCGGGGCGGGACTTTCTAATGGCATCGCGTGATAGTCCAATTCGCAGTGTCAGGCGCCGAGAGCTACCCCAGCCGCCGTTCGGCCGGACCTGATGGCACCTTCGATCGTGGCCGGCAACCCGGTTGCGGTCCAATCGCCAGCCAGAACAAGGTTCGCGACCGGGGTCCGTGCAGCCGGCCGCTTCCGGTCCTGCTCCGCGGTAGCGGCAAACGTAGCCCGTTTCTCCTTGACCACGCGCCAAGCGGGCATCGGTGCGGCCTCGGGCAGCATGAGAGCGGCCCGCGCATCGGGCCAAACCGCCTGCGCAATGGCTTCAGCGGGTTGGTCCACCATCCGGTTGGCGGCGCTGATGGTGACTGAGACGTGGCCGGGCTTCACGAAGACCCACTCCGCCGTGCCTCCGATAATGCCGATGAACCCGGCCCGGCCGCGATCCGCCTCGATCCGGAAATGGATATTGAGGATCGACTCGTGACTATCCGGCGCGCCGATCCCCGGGACCATATCTCGCGCCACCCAGGGCGGGACCGCCAGAATCACGGCCTCTCCGTTCCCTAAGGAAACCGGACCGTCGGGCGTGTTCAGAGCCTTGACCCGGCCCGCTTCGATCTGCAACCCCGCAATCCTTCGGCCGAGGGACACGTCGGCGCCTTGCGCGCGCAGGGTGGCGATGGCCGGATCGATCAGGCTTTCGGCCAGGCTCCGGCGCGGGAAGCTGGGGATGCAGGCATGCCCGCCCTGCATGAGTGTCTCCTTCACCACCGCGGCCAGCAAGGCTGCTGCACCGTGCTCGGGCCGGGTATTGAGCGCCGCGACCGCAAGCGGCTCGATCAGCCGGCGATACAGGGGCCCGCGCCCGAAAGCCTCGGCAACGGTTCCTGCAGCTTTTCTTAGCCGGATAAGGTCCAGATATTCTGAAGCGCGGGTTCCCGGCACCCGGCGCGAGGCCCTGAATATCCACCACGGTACCCGGCCCGCACTGGGGCGGAGTACCCAGCGTTCGCCAGTGCTCCGGTCAAGGAATGGAAAACAGGGCTCCCCAGGGCCGTCCAAGCTCGCCCGGGCCCCGATCGCATCCATATAGGCGAAGGTAGCGCGGTTGCCCGAGAGGATCAGATGGTTCCCGTTATCAACCCGGCATCCTAGCAGGGCGTCATCATAGGACCGGCACCGGCCGCCCGCTTGCGGCCCCGCCTCGTACAGGCTTACCCGGCGGCCCGCTCCAGCCAAGGCGAGTGCAGCCGAAAGCCCAGCAAGGCCACCGCCGATGATGTGAATGGGACCGTGCAAGGAGGCCGGTGCTCTGTTCTCGCTGAGTTCGGGGCCGACATAGATGCGGCGACCGGGCTTGGCAATGCATCCGCTCTGGCCGCCTTTTGCGCAACACGATCCGCGTGCGGCCGGGCTGGCTTGGCAAGCGAGGGCGACGTTGCGCTACAAGTTTTAATTTCTTATCGTGGGATACCTACGTACAGAAGTGATCTGGGTCACATACCGCAAGCGCGATGCGAATAAGAACCGGGCGGGGACACGCCCTCTGTGGGAAGTAGGGGAGGGGGCTTTGGATATCAGTTCATGGTTAAGAGACTTGGGCCTCGAGCGTTATCAAGGCGCGTTCGAGGAGCAACGCATTGATGCCCAGGTGCTTCCGGAACTCACGGCGGAAGATCTAATCGGCCTTGGCATCAGCGCGATTGGCGATCGGCGTAAATTGCTTGCCGCAATCGCAAAACTGGGCTTCGGTCCAAATAAAGAAACGGTGCTCGCCTCCGAGGCCGGGAGGAAGAAGGCTGCCGCGCCCGGAAGACTGAGCGAAGCCGAACATCGGCAACTTACGATCATGTTTTGCGATCTCGTGAGCTCGACCGGACTCTCGGCCCGGCTCGACCCGGAGAGCTTACGGGATCTCCTGAAAGCCTACCACGACTGCTGCTTCCAGATAATTTCTGGCCATGGTGGGTTCCTTGCAAAGTATATGGGCGATGGCGTGCTCGCCTATTTCGGG
>JAFAHH010000875.1 GCA_019237355.1 Acetobacteraceae bacterium
CACGGGCGTCAGCAGCCGCATAGCTGAGATGTAGCTTCGGCACGCCGAAATTGTCGATGCCGATCGCTAGCACAAAAAGCCGCCCGGGCCTGGTTACATCTGGGTTGCTCCCGTTCTCAAGGGTGATGGGCGGAGTTTCAGAAGAAATCTCGTTGGCTTCATCGTAGACGCGAAGCTCGATCGTATTCTCGCCGGGATCGAGGGGCGCTTCTAGCGTTGCCGCTCCGCTACCGTCTTGCAGGGCGGGAGGGGGCGAGCGCTTGGCGTTCCGCTCATTAACGAACACGTCGATGAACCCCACTCCGAGCCCATGATTTTCGACAGTTACGTTGAGGCGCAGCCGGTCGGTGTCGCTGGGAAGTGGCACGCCTGTTTGCAGGTCGATTTCGGGGCACGTGCCGTCAGCCCGAAGCGCACAGGCGCTAATCTTCTTGATCCGGGGTTGCCGGTCCACCTGAGTGCGAATGTCACCCAGCCTGGAATAGAGCTTGCGGGCTGGAGCGTCGTCGCCCGCCAAGCGCGCTTGAACCACCGCCGGGGCGTGGAGGATCCGGTACGCCTGCGAGAGATTGAGCCATTCCGGCTGCTGGTTAGCACCGCGATTGAGATGAACGCCGACCAGATTCTTTCCGCCCAGGGACGCATGGTCAAAAAACCCTTCGGGCGTGAATAAGACCCAGGCGTTCCCGTCAGCATGCGCGAAAAGCGCCCCGCGCTCCTCGAGATGGCCGTCCTGGCTCATGCCGTACCAGCGAATGGTGCCATCGAGGAGCGCCGCGACAGCGACGTGCTGGTCCGCACTGATGGCGACCGCCCAAATCGCTGCGGGGGCCGGGAGCGCATCCAATTCACGGCCATCCCGCGCGAAGAGCCTAAGGTGGGTGTCGGTCCCGAGCAGGACGGCCCGCCCGTCCGGGGTTAAGGCTACGCTGCGGCTGTACTCAGACCGGCCCAGCCGGAGAGGCACGTTGTTAAGCATCGGGGCGTTCGTGTCTTTCCAGTTCGTCACCGCGACTCCCGGCATGGCGGTAACGGCGCGCTGCAGCTCCGGGTCGGCAGCTTCGGCAGGCTTGAGCTGCCGTGATGCGACGTCGAACCGCAACAGGCCCGAACCGGTAGCGAACTCGACGATCTGGCCATCGGCCGAGACGCCAAGGCCCGGTCCACGCGCGCGCCGGAGATCAGCCATTGGGGGCTTGGGGCGGGTGACCTTCCCATCTGGCGCCAACCGCCCCCAGCCGGGGTCCTCGGCCGAATAAACCGCGCCGCCGCCGGGCAGCGGTTTTAGATCGAGAATACTGTCGGTAGCGGCCACCAAATCGGCGGGCCTGCCGAGGCCGAAATCCGCCCAGCGGCGGATCAGGTAGCCGGCCGGGCCATGCGCATATCCCGCGGCGAGAAGTTGCACGCCTCGCCGGGCGTCGCTCGCCCAGGCAATCGCGAGCAAGCCCTCTCCTTTTAGGCCATCGGTGCTTGGCCTGAAAATCAGGCCCAGCGTCGCGGCGCTGAGAACGTCCACCCGTAAGCGCCCGCCAGGCTCGGTGTTTTCGTACGTTACTGCGAGCAGCCCTTGATCGGGCGAAAGTGCGACACCCCACGGGCGCAATCCACCCGGCGACAGCACTTCGGCGAATTTGCGGCCATCGGGTCCATAGGCGCGAAGCTTTCCATCCCCGGCTGCGACATACAAACGGTTCTGGCGGTCGAAGACGAGGGAGCGCACCGGCCCGGCGTAAACGCCGTCCTCAAAGAGGCGCATACCGGTCGCGGCATTCCAAACCCGCACTCCTCCCAGAGCAAGCCCGGCCGCGAAGAGGCTTCCGTCGGGCGAGACCGCGAGATCATTGACGGGGGACGGCAGCCCCGGGAGCAAGCCGATGAGCGAGCCTCTTTCGGCGTCGAAAACGTAAATGCAAAACGTGCCGGACCACTGGCCGCCCGTGGCGCCGGCAGCGAACAGGCGGCGCCCATCCGGACTGAGCGCGACGGCATAGAGTTCCCCTTCCTGCTGCTGCCCGATCGGAACGTGGAGCACTTTCTGCTCCCTGCCATCCGGAAGCGACCAGATGCGGACGGTTTTATCGTATCCGGCGGTCGCCAGCTTTCGGCCGGTTGGATCCACACTAAGATGTGGGACGGCGCCGGTGTGGCCGCCCGCCTCGATGCGAAGGAAAGGTTCTTGGGGAGGCTTCTGGGCGGCGGCAGGCCATGCGAGAGCCAGCCAGCTCAGCAGAGCCGCCAGCAGCGCCCCTGGAAAGTTTCGCATCATCCGGCGAGCTGGAACCCGGATCCGGAGGCGACTGCCTGCTCGGCAACCGAGACACTTTGCGCGAAATCATCGCGGCGGGCGGCGTTGCTCCCGGCTAGGGTCTGCACCGGGCTCCTACTAGCGGCGGAGGGCGCCGATTGTAGATCCTCGAGCGGAATGTAGCCTTTCTGTCCGCTATCGGTTTCGGCCACGGCATAACCGCCGCGGGTGCCGCTGATCGTCACCCGCTGCTGGCCGCTTATCTGAGTCACAGCGGGAGCGGCGGAACTGGGTTGTAGGCGTAAAGCGGTCGCCTGACGCACGATTGTGCTTTGGGTCTGAGGCGCTTGAAGCTTGGCGATCTCGACCCGGGACTCAGGGGTGAGATTTTCCGCCGCGACCTCGAATTGCTGCCCGCGTTGCTGGATCTTGGCATTGATCTGCTTGGCGAGCGCGACATCATGCTGCGCGAGCTGACGAACCGCGGCCATGTGCGCCTCCGCTTGGTTCCGGTCGATGGCGTGATTGCGGTAATCGGCGTTGATAGCTTGCGCTTGGTGGAACCGGCAATCCATGAGCTGATCGAAAGCAATTTGCGTCCGATCGATCTGGACATTCTCGCGCGACAGATCTGACTGTACTTGAGCCAGCATGCCCGCTTGATCCCGCCGCTGCTGCTGCAGCGCCTGCCAATATCCCACGGCAGCCCCGGTGGCCAAGCCAGCCCCCGCCCCGATCAGCGCACCGCGCCAGTCAGCGCCGGCGAGACCGCCGATAAGCGCGCCTGCGAGAGCCCCGGTTGCCGCGCCCTTGATGATACTCTCTCCGAAAAAGTTGCCGGTGGAATCGAGGGCGACAAGCTGAGGCCGGCAGGAATCCGTTCCCGTGTCGAAGCCGATGCGCTGCTCCCGAGTACTGAGCGCGCCGCCCGGCGCACAGCTTGTCGTAAGCAAGCTTACACAGGCGATGCTGGAAACCAGAAGGCGCGTCTTCTTGAGGAGCGGCCTGGTTGCGACCGGCGGGCTGCCAGGCGGACGCCAGCCGGCAGAGAGTTGCTGGTTTGCCATAATTTCTCCACAGTCCAGAAACACGTGGCCTTCGCTTCACCGAATTCGGGGAGAAGGTCGGGTCCGAATTTGATCTTCCGTGCTAATCTAGCGGCATCTTCAGCCTGCAACGTGACTTCAGTCACATTTCGGTAAGAAACAATGGGCTAATCGCTGCATGCCCCTGCCCGCGGCAAAGGGCCAAGTTGCGGCTGGTCAGCGCGCGTGGATGACCTACTCAACATCCACGCAGGCCTGGGATAGTTTCGCGCCTTTGACAATGATTGCTAAGCTCTCTTTTGGAGCGCACCGGCTATGGACGATCTCGTACTGACCCGGCTGGGCAAATACGAAATCCGCACTGAGGTTGGCGGCGGTGGTGAGGCCCGCGTTTATGAGGGTTGGGACCCAGCAATCGCCCGCCGGGTTGCTATCAAAACAGTTCGCATCCCGTATGGTGATGACCCTGAATTGCGGGACGCCCTAGCCCGCTTTCGCCAGAGTGCGATGGCCGCGGGCCGCCTCAATCACCCCAATATTGTTTGCGTGTTCGATTACGGCGAGGTGGACGGGTTCGCCTATATCGTCATGGAATTCGTGGAGGGCCGCAGCCTCGAACAACGGCTGAAGGAGGGTGCCAGGCTCTCGCTCAACGAAACTACCAGCCTTATGCAAGAGGTGCTTGCAGCGCTCGCCTATAGCCACCAGCAAGGCGTTGTCCATCGCGACGTAAAGCCGGGCAATATGATGCTTAGTAACGATGGGCACCTCAAGCTCACCGATTTCGGTATCGCCCGGATCGACAGCAGCAGGCTGACCCAGGCCGGAACCATCATGGGTACGCCGGCCTACATGTCGCCCGAGCAGTTCATAGGCCAGCCGGCGGATGCCCGAAGTGATATCTATTCGGCCGGGGTGGTGCTGTATCAGCTTTTGACGGGTGAGCGCCCGTTCGAGGGAAGCTTCACCACGATCATGCATAAAGTCTTGCATACACGGCCGCTGAAACCATCCGAACTGTCGGTGACCGTGCCTTCGCCGTTCGATGCCGTCGTGGAAAGGGCGATGGCGCTTCGGCCCGCAGATCGCTTTCAGAGTGCGCGGGAGTTTGCGGAAGGCTTGCGCGGAGCCGAAACCCAGTCACTAGAGCCGAAACACAAAGAGGCATTGCCGAGCGCGCCAGCAGACGCAACGGTCATCGCCCCAAGTAAGGCGGCGACGCCGTCCGGGTCAGCGCCATCTCGCGACCGGAGCCGCTTGCGGGCCGGGGGGATCGCGGCGGCTCTCCTCATCATTATCGTGCTTGCCGGTATTGGTGTCTGGTGGGCTTTGCCGGGCAGCAATAACCCACGCATCACGTCGACGGGGAACCGGGAGGCTGGATCCGCACAACGGGTGGCGGCCACCATTGGGCGGCCAAGCACGGGAACGGGCGCGGTCTCGGAGGCGAAACGAGCCGAAATCGCCTCCGAGGCAAACACATCGAGCTCCGGCATTAGCCCGCCTAATACACCCAGCCCCGACAGCGAGCCGTCCAGATCCGAATCGGTTAGGGCGACGGAGCCTGCAGCGAAAACCGCCGCCCGACCCTCGCTCCCGCCGGCAGAGCCTGAGCGCCTTGCGCTGACACCGAAGCCGCCCCGCCCCGAACCGATCAAGGGGACCGCGCCTCCGTTAAAAAGCGACGCCCAACCACGGCTCGCGGCGGCGAAGCCTGAGCGCCTTGTCTTGACGCCGAAGCCGCCCAGCTCCGAACCAGTCAAGGCGATGGAGCCTTCGGCGCAACCCGATGCCCCAGCTCCAACCCCGCGGGTCAAGACGGAGCACCTTGCCTTGGCGTCGCCGAAAATACCCAACCCGGCCGAGCTACGCCGCCAACTTGCGTCGGCGGTGGCCGCGATCCCTTGCACCCTGGCATCGGCGGATGTCTCAGAACCGAGCGGTATTGTGATTGTGCGCGGCCTAGCGGGTGTGGGCGATGCGGAGTCGAGCCTGAAGGAAGCAGTAAAAAAGGCGGCCCCTGATCAAGAAACAGACTGGAAGGTCAGGTCCTTCAACAAGCCCCTATTTTGTAGGGTGCTTGATGAGATTCATCCCATTACGGCCCGCTGGCCGGGCGACCCTGGATCAGATTTTTCCATCGGTCTCGCCGGGCAGCGCGCGCATTTGCAAACCAACGATGTAATCGAACTGCGAATTCACACGCCGCCGGAGCCGAGCTGGCTGCAAATTTTCTATCTGCAAAGCAACGGCAAAGTTACGGAGATTTTCCCGGCCCCGGGCGAACCCGGCCGTCTGTTTCCAGCCAATTCAGACGTGGCAATTGGCCGGTCGCATGACGCCTTTCCAGGGTGGTATGTGGACAAGCCATACGGGACCGAAATGATGATCGCGATTGCGTCCCAGAGCCCGCTTTTCGCCGGCGGGGCTCCAAACGATGAGGAAGCAGCAACTTACCTCGATCGCCTCAGCTCAGCGATTGCTCAGGCGCGAACCCACGGCGAGCATCTATATGGGGACGCCCTTGTCCTCGAGACGAGTGCACGGCGATAGAGTATGATGCCTGCAGGCCGAAGGCCTCACACTCTATGGTATTAAGTTTGAGAGCGCGATCCGGGCTTTCGGACGATTCCGCCTTCGAGCCATCGCGCTCTAGCGACATGTCTCACTGGAGGGCGAGTGCGTTCGTAAGATCGCCCGCCTGAGCATCGCGCGTGCCGAGCGGCTCAAGCTTGAACCGCGACTCAATCAGCTTCAGGATCGAAGTGGTGTCATAGACCCTGTGGTCAATAAAGCCGTGCTTGGCTAACGGTGAGATGATGATTGTGGGGATTCGCGTGCCAGGTCCCCACCGATCGGCAGGCGGAGGGGCAACATGGTCCCAGGTCCCGCCATTTTCATCATAGGTGACAATAATAACCGTGTTCTGCCAGACTGGGCTCGCCTGGATGCGGGCAATGAGATTTGCGGCATGGCGGTCGCCAGTAAGGATGTCCGTATACCCGGGATGCTCATTGTCTTCGCCAATAGGCTTGTAGAAAACGACCTGGGGCAAAGATCCCGCGTCGATCGCGTTCACGAAATCCTTCTCGTCCTTCAAGTGTTCGGCCCGGGCCGCCGTGCCATCGCCAAACTGGGCAAAATAGGCGAGAGCCTGATGATGAAACTGAAACAGCTTATCGGGATGGCCGGCAATGGCGTTATCCCAGCCGCCCGAATACCAGGCCCAGGTGATTCCCTTGTCGGAGAGGCGGTCGCCGATGGTCGGACCATGTTGCGGAGGCAATAGCTTGGATTTATCGGTGATGCGGGGATCGTGGGGTGAGAATACCGATTGAATTGTGTTCACCGCGTATCCGTCCGGAGTTATGGAGCCGTCCTTGACCATTTTGCCGGAAGCGTCGAGCACGGCGACGATGCTGGAGGGCGCGCTCTCGTAGCGCGGGCTGCAGGCGCAAATGAGCCAGAAATGGTTGAGAAACGAGCCACCGAACGCGGCGTGGAAAAAATGATCTGCAAGCACGTAGTCCTTAGCATAGCGCCAAAGAGGCAGTGGGCTGCCGTCGTAATATCCCATGCTTAAAGCTTTCGCGTCTGAAACCAGCACGAACTTGTTCATCCGGCCGCCATTGATCTGCATCTGCTCTTGGTAGAAGCGGTGGATCAGGTCACCGGTGGGCTGATCGAGCGGCACGTATTGCTCCACGCGAAACGGGCGATTGGGCAGATCGGGCGGAAAACGCGGGTCGACGCGCGGTGGCTTTAGCATTGTGTTCATGACGGGCGGCAAAACCTTATAGGGCGTGTCTTGCTCGTCCACCTGCGGAATGATAGCGCCTTCGCTGTTCAGCCCGTCAGCACCCGGGAACAACCCGTAGAGGTTATCGAAGCTCCGGTTCTCTAAGTAGAAAATGACGATATGCTCGATTTTCTCCAAACCGGTCCGGGCGGCTTCCTGCGGGTGTGCGAACCCAGCGCGAAGCGCCACGAGCGAACAAAACAAGCCGAGCAGCATAGTTGCGGCCAAAGATCTCATGCGCACTCCTCCGAGGACGGCGGCAGAATGGAGAAGGCGCCATATGCGGAAATCCCAAGGAGAACGCCATGCCTGAGTTGCAGATTATCGGACGCCGCGGAGCAACTTTGTGCGAACCCTCCGTATAGCTTGCCGGGAAAAGGGAGTCGCCTACATGCTGGTCCCGGCCCGTCCACACACGCTGGAGGTCGATGGCTGAGATCGCCTTGTGCGAGCCGCGCGCCATCTGCACCTATGTCGACCTGGTATTCGATACCACCGCCTAGTGCCAGGTAAGCCGATGCGCGCTGGGACAATGGAGCAATGGTTGTCGCTGACCCGGCTAGTCGCTGCGGTGGCGGCGACATTCCGCCGAGACTCGCCAGAGCGCGTTGGCTTGAGGCAGAATCCTCAGAAACAAGGCCAGGGGCTTTGCCCCTGGACCCCAGCAAAGGCAGAGCCTTTGCAATCCAATCACTTAGTGGATGGGGTCTGGGGCCTTTCGGCCCCCTCATGCGAACAGCATGCTCCCCGCATGACGGGTCCAGAGCAGAGCCCTGGCCTTCCTATTTCAGCAGACTGCTAGAGCATGATGACTCGACCTGAAGTCATCGTGCTTTAGGGCCTGTTGAGATTGGGGATTCCCTCGGTCACGGCGCGTGTGATTCCAAACTCCGAAAAGGAGTTTGGCCGTGGATCGGTTCTGCCTGACGGATGAGCAATGGAGCA
>JAFAHH010000896.1 GCA_019237355.1 Acetobacteraceae bacterium
CCGATGGCCTCGATGCCGCACAAGCCATCGCCCTTGCGAGCGGAGCAGTGCTGCGTAGCTACCGATTTGACCGGTATCGCACCAAAGAAAAGCCGGACGAGAAACCAAAGCTCGCTTCGCTTCGCGTGATCACCGCGGATCCGGGCAGCGCCGAAACCGGCTGGGGCAGCTTCAAGCCGGTTGCTGAAGGCGTATTCCTCACCCGCGACCTGGTTTCCGAACCCGCCAATGTCCTTACGCCCGTCGCGATGGCCGAGCGGTGCGAAGCACTTGGCAAGCTTGGGCTCGAAGTAGAGGTCCTAGGGCTGGCTGAGCTCAAAGAGCTTCGATTCGGAGCATTGCTCGCCGTCGCGCAAGGCAGTGTGAACGAGCCGCGTGTGGTCGCGATGCGCTGGCGAGGAAGCGACAAGCAGGGCGGGCGGCCGATCGCCTTCATCGGGAAGGGCGTGACCTTCGACACGGGCGGCATCAGCATCAAGCCGGCCGCCAATATGGAAGACATGAAATGGGACATGGCCGGCGCTGGCGCTGTGGTTGGAACGATGGCGGCGCTCGCGGGACGGCAGGCAAGAGTGGATGCTCTCGGCATCATTGGCCTGACCGAAAACATGCCTTCGGGTAGCGCCCAACGACCCGGCGACGTCGTGCGTAGCCATTCCGGCCAGACAATCGAAGTGATCAACACCGATGCCGAAGGCCGCCTGGTCCTGGCTGACCTGATTTCCTGGGCTCAACAGCGCTTCGACCCGCGCTGCATGATCGATCTGGCCACCTTGACCGGCGCGATCATTATCGGCCTCGGCCACGAACATGCCGGCTTGTTCTCCAATGACGACCCGCTCGCGCAGCAACTCGAGCAGGCCGGACGCGAGACGGGCGAGAAATTGTGGCGCCTGCCGCTCGGCGAGGCTTATGACAAGCAGATCAAGTCCGACATTGCCGACATGAAAAATGTGGGAGGCCGGCCAGCAGGGGCCATTACCGGAGCCCAATTCGTGCAGCGCTTCGTCGATGGCCGGCCCTGGGCGCATCTGGATATTGCCGGTATGGCCTGGAGCACCAAGGATTTGCCCTGCACTCCCAAAGGAGCCACCGCGTTCGGCGTTCGGCTGCTCGACCGTTTCGTTGCATCGCAATATGAGGACCTCTGAACCGCTTGGCCACAATTGGCTTTTATCATTTAACGCGCACCAGCCTCGAAAAGGCGCTTCCCCAACTGCTGAGTCGCACCTTGGCCGCTGGACACCGTGCGGTGATCCTCTCGGGCGATCCGGGCAAGCTCGCCAGCTTGGATAATGTGCTGTGGGAAGTGCCTGACTGGCTGCCGCACGGCACGGAACAAAGCGGCGATGCCGACTTGCAGCCGATCTGGCTTACAGCCGCCGATGAAGCGCCAAACGGGGCGCAGTACTTGTTCCTCGTCTATGGCGGGCAAAGTGAGCGCCTCGATCAGTTCGAGCGCGTGTTCGACCTTTTCGATGGCAATGACCCGGCTTCGGTCGAAGCCGCACGCCTGCGCTGGCAGGCTGCCAAGGCGGCCGGACATGCTCTAACCTACTGGCAACAGGGCAATCGCGGCTGGGAAGCGCGCTGAAAGTAGGTTTTGCAATGAAGGCATGCAGCGACGACGTAACCCTGTTCCTCTGCGGCGACGTTATGCTGGGTCGTGGCATCGATCAAATACTGCCCCACCCTTGCGATCCGAGGATCTATGAATCCTACTGCAAATCCGCCCTCGACTATGTGGAGCTCGCCGAGCGCATCAATGGCGCCATTCCGCGACCGGCGGATTATGCCTACCCGTGGGGGCAGGCGCTCGAAGCACTCGATGAGAGCGAGCCGGATCTAAGGATCATCAACCTTGAAACGAGCATCACAGCAGACGGGCAGCCTTGGCCTAAAGGTATCAATTACCGGATGCACCCCGGTAATGTGGGGTGCCTGACCGCGGCCGAAATCGATTGTTGCGTGCTGGCCAATAATCACGTGCTGGATTGGGGCCACGACGGGTTGGCGGAGACTTTGCGTGCGCTTGCCGAAGCGGGTATCGCTTACGCTGGAGCAGGACTGAATTCAGCCAAGGCGAGCAGCCCGGCCGTGCTTCCGGTCGGGGAAGCTGGCCGGGCGCTCGTGTTCGGTCGCGCATTGGCCAGTAGCGGCGTGCCGGATGAATGGGCTGCGGGGGAGGACGCTGCCGGCGTGTATCTCTTACCCGATCTAGGGTCAAGCACGGCGGCACAGCTTATCGGGCACATGCAAGCGATTCGGCGCGACGGCGATATAGCCATAGCCTCGATTCATTGGGGCGGAAACTGGGGCTATTACGTCACGCCTGCTGAGCGCGATTTCGCGCAACACCTCATTGATGGCGGATTCGATCTGGTGCACGGCCATTCATCGCATCATCCGAAAGGGATCGAAATCTATCGGGACAAGCTGATCCTCTATGGCTGCGGTGATTTCATCAATGATTATGAAGGAATCAGCGGTCACGAGCAGTTTCGGCCTGATTTAGGGGTTATGTACTTGCCCCAACTGGCTAGGGCTTCGGGACGCCTTGTCGGGCTCCGAATGGCTCCGTTCCGAATGAGAAACTTCCACCTTAGTGGGGCGACGGAGGAGGAGCTAAATTGGCTCACCAACCTGCTCGACTCCAAAAGCGCCGGGTGGGGGACGCGCGTTTTGCGCCAAGGGCCCATGATGACGGCACACACGGCGTGAATAGTGCGAAGGGGAAACATGAAGCAATCCTCGCCCCGTCGCTGCTCGCCGCCTTCTCGCGTCCCGGCCATCCATGTCTCTGCTAGCCCAAAGTTTGTACCCCGCCTTGCGGGGGCATGAGAGCCTTTCCCGGCTGTCAAAGAGTTAAGCGGCCAACTTCGTCTTGCCGCTCACTAGCGAGGCCAGTTCCTCGGCCGTAAGGGTTTCCTTCCCGAGCAGTGCTTTGGCCACCCGGTGCAGTACCTCATTGCGCTCCAATAGGATCCGCATCGCACGGTCCTGCGCCCGTTCCACAAGGTCGTGAACCACCCGATCTATCGCCTGCGCGGTCGCCTCGCTGTATTCGCGACGGGATGGCGGCTGTAAAGCCGGGGCTGGCGGGTTGAGGAAGCTCCGCGGCTCCCGCTCATAGCTGACCGGACCGATCTCATCAATCATACCGTACTGGGTCACCATGGCGCGGGCGATATCGGTCACCTTTTGCAGATCATCGGCGGCACCCGTGGATATACGGCCAAACACCACGCGTTCGGCAGCGCGGCCGCCGAGCAGCACGGCCATTCGTGCCTCTAGCTCCTCCCGGCTCATCAGAAACCGGTCCTCGGTCGGGCGCTGGATCGTGTAGCCCAGCGCCCCGACGCCGCGCGGAATAATGGAGATCTTTTGCACCGGATCCGTGCCCGGCAGCGACAACGCGACCAGTGCGTGGCCTGTTTCGTGGTAAGCGACCGTCTCCCGCTCCTGCTGGCTGAGCACCCGGCTTCTGCGGGCGAGCCCCGCGATGACGCGCTCCACCGCCTCCATGATATCGGTCATGTCCACTTGGCTTGCCCGGCGTCTTGTTGCGAGCAAAGCCGCTTCGTTGATCACATTGGCGAGGTCGGCGCCCGTCAGGCCTGGCGTTAGGTCCGCAACCTCCTCGGGTTTAACATCCGGGCTCGCTTTAACCCGTTTCAAATGCAAAGCAAGTATTTGCGCGCGGGCCGCTTTGTCTGGCCGGTCGACCAGAACCTGGCGATCGAAACGCCCGGCGCGCAGCAGGGCGGGATCGAGTATCTCCGGGCGGTTCGTTGCGGCGAGCAGCACCACACCAATGCGTGGATCGAAACCATCCAGCTCGACGAGAAGCTGATTTAGGGTCTGCTCCTTCTCGTCATGGCCGCCAAAGCCATAAGCGCCGCGGGCGCGGCCAAGCGCGTCGAGCTCGTCGATGAAAACGATGCAGGGCGCCTTCTCCCGCGCTTGCTGGAAGAGGTCCCGCACGCGGGCGGCGCCCACACCCACGAACATCTCCACAAACTCGGAGCCGGAGATAGAGAAGAACGGCACCCCCGCTTCACCCGCGACAGCACGCGCCAGCAACGTCTTGCCGGTGCCGGGAGGGCCCACGAGCAGGACGCCTTTCGGCACGCGGGCGCCGAGCCGTCCATAGCCTTGCGGATCCTTGAGGAAGGCCACGATTTCCTTTAATTCGTCCTTGGCCTCCTCTTCGCCGGCGACATCGGCAA
>JAFAHH010000007.1 GCA_019237355.1 Acetobacteraceae bacterium
ATAAGTCCTCTACATTGCATAGCATGACCACATTGTGCGCTGTGGTCGCGTGCGCAACATTGGCTGTTGCAGTCCTAGATAGGACAGATCTTTGCTTGACGGTGGGATCGCCACAGAGCCGGAGCGCTCCCTGACTTGCCAGATCACTCCAACAGAGATGATAATTAGCGACGGCACTGTGACCGAGGGAATCCGGAGGCTTTTTGTGAGGTCGCGCGCCATGGGAACCCGGTCACGCGTCCCCGGTACCGCAAGCGTTTCCAGTCGGGCGCGATCTGCTCTCAAGCCTGCCTGAACACTCCAGACTTGCCGCCCTCCTTGTGAACCACCCGAAGCCCCTCGATCCGCATCCCGCGATCCACAGCCTTACACATGTCATAAACCGTAAGCGCCGCGACCGAAGCGGCCGTGAGCGCCTCCATCTCCACCCCCGTGCGCGCCGCGGTACGAACGGTAGCGGAAACCTCAACCGCACTTGCTGCTTCGTCTGGCACAAGCTCGACTTGCACCGAAGATATCGGAAGCGGGTGGCAGAGCGGGATCAGATCGGCCGTCCGCTTCGCGGCCATGATTCCGGCCAGCCGGGCGACCGCGAGCACATCCCCCTTAGCGGCCTCACCACGCATAATCACGGCAAGGGTCTGAGGCTGCATGATCACGCGGGCTCGGGCTGTGGCAAGACGGCTGGTGACCGGCTTCTCGGTCACATCGACCATCGCGGCGTTCCCCGCTGCGTCGAAATGCGTAAGGCTCATGCCGCGCCCTCCTCCGGGGTCGATGAAAGCAATTGCCGCAGCGCTTGCGCCACATCTGCCTGCCGCATCAGACTTTCGCCCACCAGAAAACACCGGGCGCCCGCCGAGGCCAGTCGCGCGATGTCGGCCGGGCTCCGGATACCGCTTTCCGCGACCAGGATCCGGTCTTGCGGCACCATATGCGCCAGCCGCTCGCAAACATATAGATCCGTTCGCAATGTTTTTAGGTTCCGGTTATTGATGCCAATCAACCGGGCCGGGAGGCGAAGCGCACGTTCCAGTTCCGCTGCATCATGCACCTCGGCCAGCACATCCATTCCCAACTCGCGCGCCGCGGACTCTAGTTCGGCGGCCTCCGTATCGGCCAGCGCGGCCAGGATGAGCAGGATGCAATCGGCCCCGATGAGCCGACTCTCGTATATTTGCCACGGATCGAGGACAAAGTCTTTGCGCAATACCGGCAGCGCTGTCACCCGGCGCGCGGCCTGCAAATCGGCTGGCGCCCCCTGGAAATACGCCGCATCGGTCAACACCGAGAGGCACGTAGCGCCTCCCTCGTGATACGCCCGCGCCAGCCCGGCCGGGTCGAATTCGGGCCGGATCAGCCCGCCGGAGGGCGATGCTTTTTTGATTTCGGCAATCAGTCCGTAACGGCCCCGGGCAACCTGCCTTCCCAGGGCGGCAGCGAAGCCCCGCGGCGCGTCCCTTCCTTCCCGAATTGCACGCGCAAGGTCCGATAAACCGGCTTGGGACTTGCGCCGTGCGGTCTCAGCGCGGGTCGTCTCGCAAATCCGGGCCAGGACGTCTGCCATAAGCCGGCCTTCCTTGAACCTATGAATGGGAGGCGGTCTCGCGCCGAAGCAATTCAAGCGACCCTAGCGCGGCTCCTGAATCGATCGAACGGGCGGCCAACACGAGGCCCTCTTGCAGCTCATCAACCCGGCCTGCGACTGCTAACGCCGCCGCCGCGTTCAAAAGCACCGTGTCCCGGTACGGCCCCGCCGCTCCTTGCAGGAGGGCCAATAACGCCGCAGCATTCAGGGGCGCGTCACCGCCTCGGATCGCCTCGATACGCGCGCGCGGCAAGCCCAGCTCCTCGGGATCGATCACGAAGCTACGAATTTGCGCGTCCTGCCAGGCGACGACCTGGTTGGGACCCGCGACGGTCAGCTCATCCAGACCCTGCCCATGCACCACCCAGGCGGCGGCGCTGCCGAGCCGCGCCAAAGCTTCGGCCATCGGCTTGGCCCAGGCCGGGCTGAAAGTACCAACAAGCTGGCGACGCACATTGGCCGGGTTGGCGAGCGGCCCAAGCAGGTTGAAAATCGTGCGCGTCCCAAGCTCAACTCTAGGCCCGGCCGCGTGGCGCAAGGCCGCATGGTGCCGGGGCGCGAACAGAAAGGCGCACCCCGCCGCTCGCAGGATCGCCGGAAGGCGCTCGACCGGAACCTCGACATCGACCCCGAGGGCCGCCAGCACATCGGCCCCGCCCGCACGGGAGGAAAGCGCCCGATTGCCGTGTTTTGCCACCGGAACCCCTAGCCCAGCCAGAACAAACGTAACCGCCGTGGATACATTCAAGGTGCCCGCCCCGTCTCCGCCGGTGCCGCACACATCGACCGCATCCGGGGGCGCTTCGACGGCGATCATGCGGGCCCGCATCGCCCGCACCGCGCCGGCCATCTCGGCTACCGTCTCGCCGCGGACACGCATCGCCATCAGCAGGCCAGCGATCTGCGCCGGCGTCGCTTCCCCCGCCATGATGATGCCGAACGCCTCTTCGGACTCAAGCTCGGAAAGGGTCTCGCCCTGCGCCAGGCGCGCCAGGACCGGCTTGAGATTCCCCGCCAACCGCACGACCGGCTCAGGCAGCCTGGGCCGGCTCGTTTCTGCCGCGGGCGATCCGAAGGAAATTCGCAAGCATCGCATGGCCGTGCTGGGTGGCGATGCTCTCGGGATGAAACTGCACGCCAAAGATGGGCAAGGCGCGATGGCGCAGCCCCATAATCAGCCCATCCTCGGTCCATGCGGTTACGGCCAGCACGCTGGGCAAGCTGGACCGCTCGACGACCAGGCTATGATACCGGGTCGCCTCGAATGCGTTTGGTAGACCTTCGAAGAGGTCGGTGCCTTGGTGATGGATGCGGCTCGTTTTGCCGTGCACCGGCACCGGCGCCCGCACGACTGCGCCGCCAAAGGCCTGCCCGATTGCCTGCTCACCCAAGCACACGCCCAAAACCGGCACTCTCCCGGCCGAAGCCGTGATCAGATCGATGCATATCCCGGCCTCATTGGGGGTGCACGGACCCGGCGACAGCACAATCGCTTCCGGCCCCAGCGCCAGCGCCTCGGCGACCGTCAGAGTGTTGTTCCGCCGCACTTCGCACTGGGCTCCCAGATCGCCGAGGAAGTGCACGAGGTTGAAGGTGAAGCTGTCGTAATTGTCGATAACAAGGATCATCGTCCTATTGTGGTTCACCAGGACCATTCGGGTCAATCACGGTGTCGGAGCCGGGCGGGAGCATGGGTTAGCGTATGCGCGCATGGTTAAACGTGGGGTCACCCCGCACCTCTCTGGTCACCCTGGCAGATTGGGAATGCGCATTTGCACATCGTTCCTTACCACGTCTTTCCCCTTCCCGCGTTACGTAATCGGTCGGGGGCGGCAAGGACCGACAATTTGTACGCCTGACCCGCCGTTTTGGGACCGCCGGAACTCGCTGAGAACGAAAGACAGGCGCCTACAATGGCCCACCAGGCCGACCCAACTTGAGACTGATCCCAACCGTAAGCTGGCCACCGGCCTGAACTCTGCCGGTCTGCAGATCCAGGCTGGCGGCGAAGCCGGCCCCGAGTCCGATCGTCAATATATCTCCGGCGTCCAGCCCGAGATTCACTGGAAAGAGGCTTAGGCTGAGCGTCGGATGGGGATCGCCTGGTCCGGAAAACTGCGGACCGAGTTGGGCATACGGTTGCCAGAAGTGGAACTGGCCGAGCGTGCCGAAGCGATCCACATCCGTTAAGGTGATGAAAGGATTGAACGTCCAAGGGCTACCCGTGCTCGAGGAGGCGGTGATCGGCATCCCGATTTGGACCCCAAGCTGGGCCTCCTGGTGCGGGCCATCGTCCCGGCCTCGGCGATAGATAGTTTGCATCGTGAGCGTAAACACGCTCTCCGGTCGCCGGTCACCGAAATTAAATGTGGATTGCCCCCCAGGTTGCAGCTCGATGTGGTCGTACTGAAAGCCGAAGGGACGCGAAGGATGAGTTCCAGGGAGAGGCGGGATGGATAGGTTCCAGTCCGGCACGACCGGAGCAGGAATGGGCTGCGGCAAACGGGGCAACCACAACGGCTGAAACGCCAAGCCCGCAAGTCTGCTCCGGAACGTGCCGTCGAGCGGCGCCGATGCGCCCCCAGGCATCTGCAGCTGCAGGCCGCCCGGCAACAAGCGCGGGGGTTGAATGGCCGGGCCGAAGCGTGGCGGCTCCGGCATCCGCAGCCGCATCCCGAAAACCCCAACCGTCGCCACACCTATTGGAAAAATTGAGGCGCGCGTGCGCCGCCCCACGATTCCATCGGCCTTCAGCCCGTGCTTGGTCTGATACTCGCGCACGGCCGCATCCGTGCGCGGCCCGAACACGCCGTCTTCGGAGAGACGCGGCCGAACCCCGCCATCTCGCGTATTGAGACCTTGTTGCAGAGCCTTAACATCGGCCCCCCTCATGCCTGTCTTGAGATCGCGCAGAGCCATCTTTTTCCCTCGTACGTGGACCACCGTAGACAACGGGTGTGGCGGCGCAGAATGACTGTCTGGATAAACTGCATTCATCACCCAGCATTCTTCGCGGCGGGACCGGGCTGAGCCGAGTTTCCGATTTTGTCGGCGGCCGAGCGCAGCAGCCGGTCGAGCGTGCCGAACACGATGTCACTGGCAAACCCGACTAGTAGCGCCACGGCGCCCAAGGTCAGAGTAAAGCCCTGCAACGAGACGGTGTCACCGTTGGTCCAGACGACCCCGGCCAGCCCGCCCATCATCCCGCCGAGTAAGACCCGCACTAAGGCGATATGGCCGTCACGCGATTCCAGCGTCCAGGTGCAGATCCGGTCGTCGATCACCCGAAGCAAGCTTATGTTCGCGCCGACAAAACCAAGCAGTAGCGGAATGATGAAACCGGTCAGCGCGGACATGGCGATTGCAGTACGCAATTCGGTCGTCTGCCACTGCTCCCGGCTCGGAATCGCGTCCTGTTCAGGGGGAAGGTATTCGCGCCGGAACCAGTCGAGGGGAGACAGCCGGGTCAAGCGTTCGGCTTCGGCGTTCCAGTTCCGGATCGCAACATAGTCAAGACCCTGCTTAACCAGCACGTCTTTCATCTGGTTGCAAAGCGCAATTTCCTGAATGTTATGTGGGGCATGTTCCGGGGGTGTCTCCCCATCCTGTCGGCACCATAGCTCCGCTGGGGCGCCGCCGTTCGCCTGCCCGCCCGCCCGCAGGTCATTGGCGGCCGTGACGAGTTCCAGGAACTTGTCATGATGCGCCTGCAGATTTTGCACGTTTCGCCGGCCTTCATCGACGAAGATCAGCAGCATCACGGCTAAGACGAAAGCGATGATCCCGATCGCATTGGCGGCGTAGTTGAGCCAGCGAACCCACCACGCGTCCCGCTGCACGCCAGGCGCAAGCGCTCCCATGTCGGAGCATTTCAAATAAGCGCAGGTGAGCCGGATCGAATTGACGTTGGCTGGCGCCACGCATGCGGTCAAGGCGTCCACCGCCTCATAGAGGCCTTGCAGCTTGGCCGGGTCAGCCGCGATATCGGCAGGTCTCGCGGCGAGCAGACCAGCATAGCCGGAGATCGCCTCCGGTTGCGGCATGCGCACCGAGCGATCCCGTCTCCGGGCCGCATGCCGCATCAGCAGCCGCAAGTCGCTTTGGAGCATCTCCACCTCCGCGACCATGCATGGGGTAGCGCTGGTCGCCGGGGGTTCCGTGGGGTTCACGACCATGGCGTCCATGGCGCCTCCTCCTCAAGATCCCTCTGCGCAAACAAGTAGCGCCGGAGGAGCGCGAACCCATGTGAGGTGCGTCACACTCTTATGGAAAAAGATGAGGCGCCGCGGGTTTCACGGCCATTGGCATCCGGCGTTTCCGGCGCTTTGAAGCAGGTGATGCCTGGCCGGTGGTTGGGACCGCGGTCCCTTCCGTCATGGCGGACCATTGTGCATGAAATCGCAGGCAACCTTCATTCGCACCAGGAATCACCTGCGGGCGTTGCAGCAGACTCTCTCCAGCGTCCCTGATATGCCAGAAGCCGGTACTATTTCGTTTTTTATGGCCCACCCTTACCATTAGTCCCGAAGCGGGTTTATCCCAGACTCATGCCAAGACGAGCGCCCTGGACGTGCTCACGCGCTCGATCAGGCAGGGCGAGATGTTGAGTCTCGTTCCTGCACAAACCAGGTCTGCAGGCCTTAGCCAATGCACGCGTGCACCACGATCGCTGACGAATGCCGTGAACACGGGCTGCCAACGTGCATCTGCTGCTCGGCTAATATTTCCTTATGGACTCCGCATAATTGAGTGGTACACTGTGATTCGCACTAACGGAACGGAAGATCTCGGAATGCCCACGTGGACACCCGATCCCAGCTTCTATCCCTCGCCGCGCATGGCAATGAAGGCGCCTCCCGAGAAGCTGGCCTATGTCGCGAGCTTCGATCCGGCCCGCCGCAATCCCGATGCAATCGCGGTCATCGATGTAGATCCAGCCTCGCCGGCCTACGCCCAGCAAGTTGGTAACGTGCCAATGCCCAATGTGGGCGACGAGCTACACCATTTTGGTTGGAACGCATGTAGCTCGTGCCTCTGCCCAAATGCGCCCCATCCCCATTCCGAGCGGCGCTATCTCATCGTTCCGGGGTTGCGTTCGTCACGGGTGCATATCATCGACACCAAACCGGACCCGCGGAACCCGAAGATCGTGCAGGTGCTTGAGCCAGAGGAGCTGGCGGAGAAGGCCGGCTACACCCGCCCGCACACCATCCACTGCGGACCCGAGGGCATCTACGTCTCCGCCCTCGCCAACGCAGCCGGGGAAGCACCCGGCGGGGTATTTTTAATGGATCACGAAACCTTCGACATCCGGGGACAGTGGGAGATAAACCGCGGACCGCAGCGCCTCGCCTATGACTTCTGGTGGCATCTGGGCCATGACACGATGGTCACCAGCGAGTGGGGCCTGCCGGCCGATTTCGAGAATGGCTTGGTCCCAGAGGTGCTGCTTGCCGGACAGTATGGCCACAAGCTGCATTTCTGGGACCTGCACACGCGGAAGCACCAGCAGGAGATCGATCTCGGCGCCGAGAACCAGCTCGTCTTCGAGTTACGCCCGGCGCACGATCCCACCAAGGCGTACGGTTTCGTTAATTCCGTGATCAGCCTCAAAAACCTTTCGGCCTCGATCTGGGTATGGTTCCGCGATGGCGGCGCCTGGGCAGCCAGGAAGGTCATCGAGATACCCGCCGAGCCCGCCGACCCCGATCTCCTGCCTCCGATACTCAAGGGCTTTAGGGCGGTACCGCCGTTCGTTACCGATATCGATCTCTCGATGGACGACCGTTTCCTCTACATCGCGTGCTGGGGCACCGGGGACCTGCTCCAGTACGACGTATCCGACCCCTTCGCGCCGAAACAAACCGGCAAGGTCCGCATCGGTGGGGTTGCTTCGCGCGCGACTCATCCGGGGGCGCCTGCAAACGGGCCGCTACAGGGAGCGCCGCAAATGGTGGAGATCAGCCGCGACGGCCGACGGGTCTACTTCACCAACTCCCTATACGGCGTAATCGATGACCAACTCTACCCGCAGGGCATAGACGGCTGGATGGTAAAGCTGGATGCCGAACCGGATGGGGGCATCAGCTTCGATCCGAAATTCTTCGTGCAATGGCCCAAGAGTCACCGCCCCCATC
>JAFAHH010000228.1 GCA_019237355.1 Acetobacteraceae bacterium
TCTTGTGATGGGGAGTCCCGTGACAGGTGTCATTTCGCAAGCGCGCGAGGCGCTCGATGCCGGCGATTTGGCGGGCGCGGTCACCGCCCTTCGCGCCCTCAAAGGGCCGCCTGCCGATGCGATGGCCGGGTGGATTTCGCAGGCTCAGGCGGTGCTTGATGCCCGGGCTGCGCTCTCAGAAATGGCAGCGCACGTCTGATGCGCCGCGTCGTCCTCATCGTAGTCGTCTGCGCGGTGGTTGTTGCCTTCGTGTGGTGGATGGCCGGGTGGCGCGGCACGGTTGCTGCACAGGTCGGCGCTACCAGTGTCTCGGCCGCAATTCCCGCTGTGGCCCTGGCCCTCATGCTCGGGTTCGTGGTGCTGTACTTCATAATCCGCGGCATCGCGGCGATCCTCCGCTTCCCCAGGAGATGGCGCCGGCGACGCTCGGAGCGCCGGCGGCGGGACGGTGAGAGGGCATTAACCCGCACCTGGGTGGCGCTTGCAGCCCGAGATCCTGCCGAGGCCCGGCGCGAAGTGGCGCGTGCGCGCAGGTGTCTCGGAGACTCGCCGCAGGCGCTAGTGCTTGCGGCTGAGGCCGCTCGCCTGGCGGGCGACCAACAGGAATTAGAGACCGCTTATCGCGCCCTGGCTGCCAACCGGGAGACGGCCTTTCTTGGCTTGCGCGGCCTGATGCGGGAGGCCATTGCGCGGGAGGATTGGCAGCAGGCCGAACATCTAGCCCGCGAGGCCGAGAATGTCCGGCCGGGTACGCCCTGGCTGCGGACCGAGCGGGCGCAAATTGCTGTGCGAACCGGGCATTGGCGTGACGCGCTTGCGCTCACCGATGCGGATGCCCCAAAGGCGGCGCTAGCGACGGCAGCAGCGGAGGCCGAGCCCGGCCGGTCACTCGCTCTCCGGCTTGGCAAGCAGGCGTGGTACGAGGACCGAAGCAGCACCCCAGCCGCGCTGGCCTATGCACGGCGGCTGCGTGAGGTGCACAAGGAAGGCAAGGCTCAGGATGTTATTCGACGCACCTGGGCAGCCGCACCGAACCCCGAACTTGCCGAGTTCGCGCTTGCGACCGCGGAAGATAGCCTCGAGCGGGTGCGTCAGGCTGAGCGGCTGGCGCAAGAGAATCCCGATCACCCGGAAAGCGAACTCCTGCTCGCCCGCGTGCTGCTCGAAGATGGTCAGCTTGACGAGGCACGCCGCCACGCCGAAGCGGCCGAAGAGCTTGGGCTCAATCAGCACCGCCTCTGGATGCTTATCGCCGATATCGAGGAAGCGGCGGGACATACGGAAGCGCATCGGACAGCCTTGCGACGCGCAGCCAATGCTGACCCAGACCCGGTCTGGCGCTGTAGCGCGTGCACGACAGTCCAACCGCGATGGCATGCCGCGTGTCCCGTTTGTGGGGCCGTGGGTTCTATCGCGTGGGGAGCACCGATCCAACGCGAGGCCATTGCCCAAAGCACGCTTACAGTCGAGAGGCCGGCCGTTATCGGTGAGGTTTAAAGCCGCTAGAGCAGTCTCAGGCTGACTGTGCAGCCTGAAACTGGTCTAAGTCTTTGTTTGCGAGCATCATCGGGCCCCATCGCGCTGGGCGCGATGGGAACCCGGTCACGCGCCCCTGGAACCGCAAGCGTTTCCAGTCAAGCGTGATCTGCTCTTAGCTGGGCAGGAATGGTCGCGAATACCGGCTCTGACCGCCCCAATCTGCGGACCCTTTCAGAGCGCGACTCAGGCTTTCCAACGATCGGGACCCCAATCCCGGCCCCCATTTGCGGGCAAAATGGGACCCGGTGCTTGCGCATTGGAACCCGAGTCCGCCTCAAGCCATCGGGCTCTAATTCTAATCTAATACCTGAGCAATCAGACAGATTGATGGACAAAGCCCTCGCGCTTGACCCAAGTCAAAGCGACCACCTCGCCGGCCTGTTAACCGATGCGTGTCACTGGGGTTCGTGAGTATGCGTGAAGCTGTGCCCTGGGCGGAGAATGTAGGCGGCAAGGTGCTCCTGGCTGTTGTGGATGACGACGCCGCCGTACGCGACTCGTTGCGCTTCCTGCTTGAGATCGAAGGGTTCGACGTTGAAACATACGCGTCCGGCTTACAGCTGCTGGCAGCAGCAGAGCTGGAGCGCTTCGCTTGCTTGCTGCTCGACCAGCAGATGCCCGGACTCACCGGGCTTGAGCTACTGGCGCGATTGCGCTGCCTCGGCGTGACCACGCCGGCACTGCTTATCAGTGCCATACCCAGCGCCAGTGTGATACAGCGAGCTTCGGAGCTGGGCGCTTACGGCGTGCTGACCAAGCCATTGGCGCAAGACGAATTGCTGGCGCAGATTGCCGCCGCGACCGGGTCTTGAATCAAGCCGCCCCTCGGCTGGGGTCAATCGTTTCCGGTTCCGAAGCAGCCGGAAGGGTGAACCGGAACACGGTTCCCCCAGCCGCGTTCGGCTCCGCCCAGATCCGGCCGCCGTGGGCCTCGATGATTGTCCGGCAGATGGAAAGTCCGATGCCCATGCCGTTCTCCTTGGTCGTGACGAAGGGCTGGAATAGCTGAGCCGCGACCTCAGGAGGAAGGCCAGAACCGGTATCAACCACACTGAAGCGGACCATCTCACCTGTGCGCTCAGCCGCGATGGTGAGCTTACCCGTTTCTGTCCCCTCCATGGCCTCTGCCCCGTTGCGGATTAGGTTTAGCAGGACCTGCTGCACCGGTACCCTATCCACGAGCACCCAGCGGGCGTCCGGGCTGACCTGGGACTCGATGCTGACGCCGATGTCCTGAAGGGCGGGCGAAGCGAGAGCACCCGCCTCTTCGATGAGCTCGGCGACGTTCTCCGGCCGCTTCTCGACCGCGCTCCTGGTGACGAAGGCTCGTAGCCGGTTGATAATCCGGCCGCTGCGCAGGAGCTGTTCAGAGGCCAGATCCAATGCCTGCCGCACACGCGCGATAGTCGCCAGGTTGGGGTGTTCCAACAGACGTTGGCATGCCTGAAAATAGTTTGTCGCCGCCGTAAGCGGCTGGTTCAGCTCATGCGCGAGGGCCGCGGCCATCTGTCCCATCACGCTCAGCCGCGAGACGTGCAGCAGCTCTGCCTGAAGTTCCTGCAACCGCCTCTGGCTCGCTTGCAGCGCCGCCTCCGCCCGGCGCTGGGCAGTGACATCAACCAGGAATTCGAGCACCACGGCAGGGTGTCCTCCGGTGTCCCGGCGCAGAATCTTGTGGGCGGTCACGATCAGCTCTCGCGCATCGCGCGCTCGCTGGTGTAGGTCGCCCGTCCACTCCCCGTTCCGTTCCAGCGCTGTTTCGATCTCGGGCAGCGGCACTGGATAGATTGTGTGGAGCAGATGAGGCGCGCTCCGACCGACTGCCTCGGCCGCCGTCCAGCCATAGAGGCGCGTGCACCCTTGTGACCAGAAGCGGATCGTGCCGTCGAGGCCACGGGCCATGAGACTGCCCAGGTCGAGGGTGGCCAGCAGCTCATCCCTATCCCGCAGGGCCTGATTGCTTGCGATAAGCGCACTCGTTCGGTCCTCCACCCGGCGCTCGAGCTCCCGCCGCCCGGCCTCCGCCTCGTCCAGCGCCGAAACCAGTTGCCAGCCGGCCGAGGCAAAACGGGACAAATTCCGCAGAAGGCGCGCGTCCTCGGCATCGAAGTGGTGATCTGGCTCGTGGCTTATCGCCCAGACCGTCCCGATCGCTTTGCCGCTCACATTCCAAGGTGCGAGCAGGCTCTCGTAGATACGCGGTTCCACGCCCCGCAGGGCCGGGAAGAACCGCTCCGGCCGCTTGAACAGGAGCACCCGGTTCCTGGAGAGGACGATGCCGCATGGGCTGGCGTCCTGCGGCATGGTGCCGCCCAGATTGGCGGCGAATGGGCCCGCCACGGCGTGCCATCGGAAGATTCTCTTCTCACCGTCGCCGGGTTCCAGAATACTGACGCCGGCCGAGGAAACACCGAGAAGTTCGACGACGAGTTCGGCGAGCTTTTGGAGAACTCCCCTTGGGTTGGCTACCATCTCCTCTGAAAGGAGGGCCAGAGCCCTGCTCTCGCCTACGGGGTTGCGGTCCCGTAAGGGGCGTTCCGGCAATTCCTCGGTGATTGGGGCGACTTGGATATCGCTCATCCGAATAGCTCAGATATCAGCGGGCGCTCATGTCGCCCTCCAAAGGACTGCTCGCCCCGCAAGCGGTCCAGAACTGTTCGCAAACGGGAGGGGCCTGCATTTGCATATTACGCGCGCCCGCGGTTGATGCCAAATGTTAAGCGTAGAGGGGGATGCCCTTAGGTGAGGTCACCCCGCTCTAGGATCCTTGGTTTTCAGGGCGCCATTCAGGCTTTCCGAGGATTGGGACCCCAATCCGGCCCCCATTTTGCCGCGCAAAATGGGACCCGGAGTCCGCTCTACCCGCGCTGCCGCCACGCTGTGAGATCAAGCGATTACAATTGCCACAGTCTGGGACAAAGAGGCCAATGCAACGGTCGGGCGCTCGCCGCTAATTGCGTCATGCCCTTATAGACGGTAATCAGCTTTACGAAATGCTCACGGAAGCGGCCTGGGGCAGAATCGCTTGCGAGTCGAAGGGAGCAACAGTCGCCGTGAACAGCACGCCTTGTAAAGCGCGGTTTCATCTCGTCCTCATCAAACCGTCCCATTACGATGACGATGGCTATGTCATCCAATGGCTGCGCTCCTCGATGCCCTCGAACAGCCTTGCGGCGCTTTATGGCCTGGCGATGGATTGCGCAGCTCGCCGGGTGCTCGGGCCGGATATTGACATTACGATCGCTTCTTATGACGAAACTAACACGCGGATTAGGCCAGAAAGCATCGCGCGGGAAATCCGCCAAGCCGCCCGCGGCCTTGTGGGGCTGGTCGGCGTGCAGTCCAATCAGTATCCCCGGGCGCTTGATCTGGGGCGCCGGTTTCGCGCGCTCGGCCTCGACGTCGCTATCGGCGGCTTTCATGTGTCAGGAACGCTGGCGATGCTGCCGGCAATCACGCCAGAG
>JAFAHH010000236.1 GCA_019237355.1 Acetobacteraceae bacterium
GGCAGATGGCACCAACTCATCACGACCGCCCGGCGCCGGCTAACCGTCCGTTCCGTTTCATCCGGTCCCGTCCGGCACCGTATATGCCGTCCTTGTGCCGTATGGTCCGAACCAGGAAGAGCCATGCGGCTACCAAGTCCTTGAACCGTCTGGCGTCCCGTAGGGGATTCGAACCCCTGTTGCCGCCGTGAGAGGGCGGTGTCCTAGGCCTCTAGACGAACGGGACCAGCACAGTCCTTGTATGGCACTCATGGGGGTGAGTTCAAGCACCGGAGATTACCGCGCGAGCCGGACCTGCCCGGTCAAAGCACCAGACCGCGGATCGATAAAGATTACCCGGTCCGGACCACCCCCCTGCAGTAGCAGAGCAAACCGGTCGGAGGCCGAAGCGATGCCCGCTATGTGGGTACCGACCGGCTGGTCGAGTACCAGCGAGGCCGCGACTGTTGGCACCGCTTTGAGCCGTTGGACGATCAGCACGGCGAGCGTGATCGTGCCGCCAACGATCATAATACCCATAATAATAGCGATGGCCCGTAATGCTCGCATGAGTCGCCCTCCAGCCGAACTCGCCCGATGCCGAAATTCTCCCACGTGTGCAGCCAGGCCTGAACAGCCACCTGAACAGCGCTCCTTCGCGGTACACGCGACCGCGCGAGCGGCGGGGCAGCGGACCGACCGATTCCTGGCCGACTTTATCGGCGTGCTCTCGCGATCACGCGTGAAGGCGCTGATCTTGGATGGACACGTCACCTGCGACGGCCAGGTCATACGCGATCCAGCCGGCTCGGTGCAGGCTGGCGCACACTACGTCGTGGATGTGCCCCCACCCATGCCGGCCACTCCTCAGCCCGAGGCCATCCCGTTCACGATCCTCTTCGAGGACGCCGACCTAATCGTCCTGGATAAGCCGGCCGGCCTGGTCGTTCATCCCGCGCCGGGTAATCCGCGGGGAACCCTGGTGAATGCGTTGCTGGCGCATTGCGGTGAGACCCTGCCAGGAATCGGGGGCGAGCGGCGGCCGGGCATCGTGCACCGGCTTGACAAGGACACATCCGGGGTAATGGTGATCGCCAAAACTGAATTTGCGCTGGCCGCTCTCACCGCGGCCTTTGGAGCCCGCGATCTTGACCGGGCTTACGACGCGCTCTGCTGGGGAGTGCCCTGCCCCGCTTCTGGTGAGATTGAGCGAGCCATCGGCCGAGATCCTCGAGACCGCAAGCGGATGGCGGTCGTGGCGAAGGGAGGGCGGCCGGCCCTGACCCGCTACTCCATCAAGCAAAGCTGGTTTGCGCACACCTCATTGCTGGAATGCCGGCTCACGACAGGCCGTACCCATCAAATCCGCGTCCACTTGAGCCAGATCGGCCATCCCCTAGTAGGGGACCCAGTTTACCTCCGCCGACGGCCTGCGGCCTCGAAATTGATGCCTGAGCCGGCCAGGACCGCGCTTCTCGATTTTCCACGTCAGGCCTTGCATGCCGGAACGCTCGGGTTTAACCATCCCCGCACTGGCCGGCCGATGGCGTTCACAGCGCCTATACCGGAGGACATGGCTGGGTTGATTACCACGCTGCAAACTCAAACAGTACCTGGCTAGTCCTGTCTATTGACAGGACGTTATTGGCCATTTATATACTCGGCCCACTGGGATGGGCGGGTGCCCTGCCCCAGCCAGGCTGTCCGGGGCTATGTCGCCTGCCGGGGCGTATCTCCGGGACGTGAAGCCCCTTCCCGCACCTAACCTGCCATTAATGGCAACCGGCATGGCTCCTGCGCCGTATAGGGTAGGAATCCTGTCGCTTAGACGAAAGGAGCCTTCAGTGGCCTCTGCCGTCATCAATGTCGCACCTGAGGGCAACCTCGCGCGGTATCTGCAAGAGATACGCAAATACCCGATGCTGACGCCCGAGGAAGAACTCGAGCTGTCACGCCGCTGGCGCGACCACCAAGACATGGATGCAGCGCACAAGCTCGTCACCTCCCATTTGCGCCTCGTAGCCAAAATCGCGATGGGCTATCGTGGCTACGGCTTGCCGGTTGGCGAGCTGATCAGCGAGGGCAATGTTGGTATGATGCAGGCGGTGAAGCGGTTCGACCCAGACCGCGGGTTCCGCCTGGCCACCTACGCGATGTGGTGGATCCGCGCCGCTATTCAGGAATATATCCTGCATAGCTGGTCGCTTGTAAAAATGGGCACGACGGCCGCGCAAAAGAAGCTGTTCTTCAATTTGCGCCGCCTGAAGGGCCAGATGCAGGCCATAGACGAAGGGGATTTGAAGCCCGAGCAGGTCGCCAAGATCGCCCGCGTGCTCGAGGTTCCGGAGCAGGATGTTGTCAGCATGAACCGTCGCCTCGCCGCGCCGGATCACAGCCTGAATGCACCGGTCCGCAGCGACAGCGAGGGCGAGTGGCAAGACTGGCTGATCGACGAGGCCGAAAACCAGGAAAGCACGATCGCTGAGCAGGAGGAGTTGTCGGGCCGCAAGGCGTTGCTCGCCAATGCTTTGAAGACGCTGAATGAGCGCGAGCGGCATATCCTCATGGAACGTCGCCTCAAAGACAATCCGACAACGCTCGAGGATCTCTCGCAACAATACCACATTAGCCGCGAGCGGGTGCGCCAAATCGAGGTCCGCGCCTTTGAGAAGCTGCAAAAGGCGATGAAGGCGCAAATCGCCGAGCGCCGGGCTGCAACCCAGGCCGTGGCTTAGCCTCTATAGCCGGTCGAGCGCTGGGGCGGGAATCCGGCCGCCCAGCCGTTGGCTATTGCTGAGGGCCCGCAGCCTCCAATCAGTGGACGTATCGTTGCAGGTTAGTCTGGCGCTATGTAACCGATCAAACTGAGTTGGTCGCTGGACAAGACTTTGAGCATTGGCCCGGTGCCCCAGAGCCCGTCCAATCAACGGCTCATTGATTCGGCATCGGGACACGCTTTTTTCAGGCCCGTTGCACAGGCGGCATCAAGGTGGTGGCGGGCTTCGGCCAGGCCTTGGTCCGCAGCCTTGCGCATCCAGGCGATTGCCTGTACTTGGTCACGTGGTAGGCTCCGGCCTAGCTCATACATCTGACCAAGATTGTTCTGGGCGCCAGCATGACCCTGAGCCGCCGATTTTCCAAACCATTGTACGGCACGCGCGTCATCACGCGCTGTCTGCCGACGAGCGTAGAGCAGCCCCAGATTATTCTGGGCGTCGGCGTACCCCTGCTCGGCTGATTTAAGCAACCATTGCTCTGCCTGGCCCTCGTCGTGGGGCATCCCTCGGCCCAAGAAATACATCATTCCCAAATTGCTTTGGCCTTTGAAATAGCCCTGTTCCGCTGACTTTCGGAACCAGTAAACGGCTGTGGCATCGTCCTGCCTCACTTCACGGCCGAGATAATACATCATTCCCAAGTTATTTTCGGCATCCGCATTGCCCTTTTTGGCAGCCCGGGAACACCAAATGAGCGCCTGGCGGTCGTCCTGCGGCACCGCAACCCCGTAGAGATACATCTGACCAAGATTATTCTCTGCGGCCGCATGACCCTGTTCGGCAGCTAGCCGCAACCAGGACAGCGCTGCTTGTTCATTGCGTGGGACACCCCGGCCAGCCAAGTACATGCCTGCCACATTGTTCTCGGCATCCGCATAGCCTTGGCTAGCGGCTTTCAGGAACCAGGCCAGCGCCTCCGAATCATCGCGCGCGATCGACTTTCCATGAAGATACATCAAGCCGAGGCGGTCTTGCGCCTCCGCATCACCGTTCTCAGCAGAAGCTCGCAGGCGGGCTAACTCTCGTGCACTCGATACAAGACCGCTGATCCTGGCTATGCTTCCAGCTAGAACCACGCAACAAAGAGCCGCGATGGCTCCTCGCCTCAGGAGCGACCTGAACGGGGTGCTGAGCTCGCATTCTAATTTGCGATCTCGGTCCGATCGGGCAGGAAACGCAATTTTCGTGGATTTCCCTCGACCGAGCCGCGCTTTGCGAAGCTGGCCACTGGCGAAAGCCGCAATACCGGCAGCCGGAAATGCGAGGAGAGTACCGAATTGGAACAATCCCAAGGTGGCCACGACCCAACCTTCATACGGCTGGCCACTGCCGATAACGAAGAAGAACGCCCAGTACCAAATCGAAATCACGAGCGCTGCTACGAATGCGGCGAAAAGACCTTGAAGAACTTCAAGCCGGCGTGCCTGGATGGCTGCAACGATCGCAGCGCAGGCTTGGGAAACTGCGGCCAGGATCGGAATTAAATAGCCTTCATTGCCGAGCGTCTCTTCTGTCCACGCACGACACCAGTCCCATACCGACCCGAACCAACGGCCGATTCCAAGCGGAAGATAAGAGCGAAAGTAAATGGTCTCGAAGAACAAACAAAATACGAGCCCAGCAACAATACCCGCCGCAATTGCCTTACATAGTTGAAGTGGCGCTTGGCGGGGAACAGCGGCCGGCAAATCGCCGAGAAAAACCCATTTGCCAATCGCCGGATAATTCCGACTCGGCGATGGCCGTGCGCTGAGCGTAAAACTCCAGGCAACGGTTGTCGCCAGCAACAGTGGCGAACCTGCGACCAGGACATCCGAGTAAAGCTGCTCGTGGCCTGGCATAAGCCCCGAAAAGAAAACGTAGAAGCCAGCAATGAACCAGGACGAGGCGAACGTTCCAGCAAGGAGCATCACCGCGACCGCCACGCTGGAGATCACCAAGGGCCGCGGCGATCGGCTTTCCAACGCGACTTCGAGCCAGCCCGATGCGGCGGCTGGGATCCACATGAAAGTAAGGAGGCATGCCGATGTTGAAATCAGTCCTTCGAAAAAGCCTAGTTTTGCTGGTGCGATTGTCAGAACCGGTAGCCAGGAAGAATCAAAGACAGACTTCAGCCAGCCCTCAAAGAAGTATAGGCCCGTAATGAGCATGTAACCGGACATTAGAGCCAGGGCAAGACAACTAGCTTTTCGGTAAGCATTCTCGCTCCTGAGCAAGGACGCAAAAGCGCCTCGCCAAATGCCTGTCCCTAGTGCACCGACAGCCAAGGACATCGTGATCAAGGGCGGCAAAGCCCTGATGCTCCAAAACCATATCGGAAAAAACCAGGACGAACCTGGTGCGAAGGCGATGGCGGCAAACTCGATATTGTCAATAACGAGCCGGGCCGCAATTCCGATAGCCAGCGCGTCCCAGATGCTGAGATGAAAGAGCAGCGAAGGGTCAGCCAAAACGTTCCGGCGATGAGCGCTCGTTGGGTGGAAAGCAAGATATTGAAACCACCTCGGGTGGGATACGGAACTGGAATCACACAATACTGCATCGAGGTTGGAAAGTTGCCCATCCCATACCGAGGCTTGCAGATCGGCATAGTATTCGCGAGTCCGCAACACGGCCAGGCCAGATAAGCCCACGATCACCATCCATAGGCAAGAGCTGATCGCTACACCGACCACATCGTCTAACTTGGGGTCTGAAAAAGCAGTTGAAATAAAGGCGGGGATGACGCTGGCCGCGAGGAACGTAGCCCACATCGCCAGCGTTAGATAAGTCTTGCCGATGTCCCGATTCTTAATATGGCCCAGCTCATGCAAGACCACGAAGGGTCATGGCCAGCGGAGGGGCCAAGTTTATGACGATGCATCGACGATGGGACCTGCCGCAAACGGCTTTCAGCCGCGCATACCCGAAGCGGTCCAGCGGATACGCCACAACAAGCGTCCGGAAAGAGCCCCGGCGAGCCGCCGCGCGCAACAGGGCCTGCAACGCTGTGCGCCAGCGAACCGAGTTCGGAAGGTGAGATGGGCCAGCGTCGTCATCGCCATCCAGGAAAACGGCGGATCGCATTATGCAGGCGAGCGCCCGTCCGACGGCGCTCTTGCCGGCGCCGACGGTGCCGTTGAGCCAAATGACTGTCACGCCGGTCGTCTATCTCGATCGCGGTGCAATGTCTTCCGCCAACTGCCGCCGGGGCATATCTCAAGAATAAGGCACCAAAGCTAGGCCACTGACAAAGTTGAGCGGTTTTGGTGCAGAAGTCCGGTGCATAATGGGCATCATGCCATACGGCTATCCGAGGGCATCTCCGGGCGGCTCTAAGCGAGTGCTGACGCACGGACGCGGGTAGGCTGGCGCGGCAAACACCCAAACTGGCCGCGTTGGCAGCAGACGGAGGCCCCGCCACATGAGTGCCGCGGGTTGGGGTGGTAAGACAACAGCACGCCCTTTAGGCAGCGGCTGGAAGGTGCGGAACTGCTTGCGCTTGCCAATAAGTTCCCGGCCAGATGCGGCGACGAACTGCAAGTGCTCCTGGCTGCGGCCCTGGCGCGCGGTTCGGCTGCCCAGCGGGATTGGCGGGACTTGGCCGGGGCTCCGCGGCGGCCACGGCGGCCAGCCCGCGGGAAGTTTTTACCTTGACAGGCAACTATTGGTTATGTTCTGGTTGTGTTCGTGCCCTGGACCCCTCCCCCAATCCCAACCTGCCTTTCGGAGCGCCTGGCTCTCATCATAGCCGGGCTACGCGGGGTGGTGGCCGCGCAAATGATGAAGGACCGCTCGGCGATACCGCTGCTTTTTCTGGCCTGGACGCGGCTGGGCCGGCTGGCTTCCCGGTTTGCGGCGCTGGTGGCGGCTGTTCGGTCAGGCCGGCTTCCGGTGCCGCCAGGGCCACGCCTGCGGGATGCGCCCGATCTGGATTTACCCCGGCTGGAGGGCTTACCTCAGCCATATCGGCTACCCCGCCAGCTTGGCTGGCTGCTCCGGATGGTATCGGGGACGGCCGCCTATGCCGGGCAGGTGCAGCGCCTGTTGGCCGACCCGGAGATGGCGGCGCTGCTGGCCGGGTCGCCACAGGCCGGCCACATCCTGCGCCCGCTTTGCCGGATGCTGGGCATCCAACCCGAGCCCGGGCTTTTGCGGCGGCGGCGCGAGCCGCCGCCCGGGCGCGGGGTGCGGGCCTCGCCTGTCGGTGGGGCCGGCCTCGGCGATGAGGCCGCGGCCGGCGCGGGGCCTCTGGATGCGCTTTTCGGGTCAGGCTCGGAGCTTTGGCCGCTTCGCCCGCGCGAGCGGGGCTGCCGAGCCGAGCGCCTGTCAACGCCGGGGCCGACCCGCCGGCTGTGTCCTGGCGCCGAACTGAACCGGGCTGAGCGGCCCGCGTCTCGCCGCATCCGTGATGTTGCGACCGCGCAACTATGCTGTGCCAAACCCGCGAGGGAAGTAACGGACACCCATGCTAGAGACGATCCCGCTGGCGTCTGCTGACGCAGGCGTCACCCAAGTGTTTCGCATTAAGATTTTGGCTTCAGGGCGCGATCGGGCTTTCCGACGATCCGGGGCCCCATTTTGCGCGCAAAATGGGGCCCGGTGCTCGCGAATTGGGAACACGATTCGGGCTCCAAGCCATCGCGCATACCTGCGTTCAGAGCGCGATTCAGGCTCTCTGACGATTCCGCCTCAAGCCAGCGCGCTCTTGCTGTATACTATCTCCGTCGCGATGCGCGGCGCGGATGATAGGCGTGCAAAACCGGATTGCCTTCTGGCGTGTCGTTCTGGTTGTGGCCTTCGCAGTATTGCTGGCTGGAGGCGATGCGATTGCGCCCGGCCGGCAGGGGCATGCCGTGGTGATTGCACTGGATGGGCCAATCAGCCCTGCAAGCGCGGCCTATGTGGTTCGGGCCCTCCAGGAGGCTGAGCAGAGCCATGCAGCCATCGCCATCTTGCGGATGGATACGCCTGGCGGGCTCGATACCGCAATGCGGAGCA
>JAFAHH010000288.1 GCA_019237355.1 Acetobacteraceae bacterium
ATAAATGACAATGGCAACACTACCATTAGCCATCGCGAGATAGATTGCAACGTTATCGGCTAAGCGCGGCGGGCGCTCACTTGCTGTCGCGCGCACGGCAACCCGGACAGGCAAAGCTCCGCACAATGTAGCACTCAAATCGATAAAATGACAGGCTTCATTAATGATCCGGCCATGGCCGATATCAGCGCGCTCTACCCAATTAGTGGGATCGAGTGGGCCGGCATTGACCCGAATGGTAACAAGCGTAGGGCCTGAACTAGCGGCCAAGAAATCCAGGGCCGCAGCGGTTAGAGGCGCAAAGCCCCGATTGAAGCCGACACAAAGATGTCCAGGTGCCAGCACCGCGGCGTCCGCCACAGCCGCCAGTTGTTCACGTTTGACGCAGAGCGGCTTTTCAGTAAAAACATGCTTTCCAGCGCTCAAGCTCTGCGCCACGAGCTCAGCATGGGTATGGTCGGGGCTGGCAATGAACACGACGTCAGTGTCCGCGCCCAAGAGGTCGCCTGGCTCTCCGCAGCAGAAATGAAAACCGAAGCGCTCTCCGACATCACGGGCCCGTAAACCAGAGGCGGTACAAATGCCTTGAAATCGAACGGATTGAAGCCGGCTCAGCAACGGCAGCAATGTGCCGGTCGCGTAATTGCCAGCGCCGATAAACGAGACTGCCAGGTTTGAAATATCCATTGCGATAGCCCGCTATCTGCAGTCTCGGGTATCGTTGCTGAATCTCCGCCACCGCACGCAGCAAAACGTCCTGACGAGCGCCAAGAAAATACGGGCGATATCCCTTGGCATCACAGCGGCTAAGCAAGGCATGCATCAGGTCGATCCCAGTCACACGCCCGGGCACAGGAATGCCACACAGCCGCGCTCCCCAAACGACGCCCATACCGTCGACATTAACGATATCGGCGTCTTCAATCGCTTGCCGGAGCTCCATATTTGTCCGACACGCAACAACCTTCGTCACATTAACAACCACGTGCACCACGACCTGGCCCGCCGGCCTGCCATGAATGATCGCATCCTCGATCGCCCTAACCGTCTCCTGCATCGTCAGCAGATCGATCGGGCACTCCAAAAACCGGGCGCGTTTCGTTGTCATGCCAAGCCCTCCAATTCGAGCGGTGCCCTCGGGTGTCATCAAAGCCTGCTGATGTAACGTTGCCTGCTGATGTGATGTCCTAGGTTCATGCCCAAATCGTGCGCGTGTTGATTTGAAGCCCTCGGTCTGCCTTGGCTGTAACGAGCCTCCTTTCGCTATGCACTCCCTCAATCGCTTGCAAAATTGCCTCGATCTGGGGCGACGGATCTGCAGACGAAGGGCCGTCGATAACGGACCGTTGTATTCGCGGCAATAAACTAGAAATAGCGGTCTGAGTGAGGCTGCAACGAATACGGGTGCCGGGCCGGTGAAAGCGACGAAAGCTTAGATATTACCCCCTAAAAAAACTATCCAGTGTTGCTGGTATCCGCCGCTGACTCATTGTACGCATCCAATAGTAGGCGTTCGTTATCGGCTCTCTTGGTCGTCGCAGCCCGTAAAGAGTTGCGCGGTTGTGGCTACATTGTTCAGAGAGCCAAACAAGAAGAGCCGCGAGCGGGTTTCGGCAGCGGTCGCATGCAACCAGAAAGCTGGGGGGTTCGTCATGACCTCAATGCGAGCGGCCGGCGACCAAGCGACCAATCCAGTCGAAGTGTTGTCCTGCGCTGAGGCTGCTTTACCGCTCGATCTCTCCTATCCTTCGAATAAAAAAGCTCCGGCCTTCGCCAGTGATGCTCGCGCAATTTTTCTGGCGGCGCTCCGTTTTGGAGATCAGATTACCATCACCGTTACTGGTGTGGTGGCTTACACGCTCCGCCACCATGGATCCGCAGCGTTGCCGGCGCATGACTGGGGATTGGTCGCCACGACCTGTATTGTCGCCGCGGTCACTTTGCATGCCAGCCAATCCTATGACTATTCCGTGATTTTGCGTGGATCGCTCTGTTTGCCGCGGTTAGCGATCGGCTGGGGAGCGACGCTTCTGTTAATGATTTCTCTGGCTTACTTTTTAAAGATCGGGGATGAGGTATCCCGGGCTTGGATGCTCCTTTGGAGCCTCACAGGCTTTGCAGGGCTGGTCGCGTTGCGCGCTGGCTTTTGGGTATGGCTCGCCCGGGCATCCAAAGGAGACGTCTTCGTATTCAAAGTAGCGATACTGGGTGAAGAGGGACCGGCCGAGCGTCTCGCTGAGAAAATCGAGGACGGGTTGAATGGCGACGCGCGCGTCGTTGGCATATTTCGCCCGCAATTACTGCTTGAGAGTTCGAAGGGGTCCTGCAACGCGCTTGATTTTGCGGCTTTGGGGCGCCTATGCGCGCGCAACTGTGTGGACGAGATCGCGGTGCCAATTCCCTGTGCCCGGGGTGTGGATTTCCATAACGTGCTTTACTCACTCTGCACGTTACCCATTGACGTAAAGCTTTACCTCGATTTGCCCGCCCCCGTGGGTCTTGGGTTCAAGCTGCCCGATCTGCCGACGGTGTTGCTCTCGAAACGCCCTCTCGCGGGCTGGCGTATGATGATGAAGCGAGCCATGGACCTTGTAATTGGCACTGCGCTGCTCACATTTTTCATTCCCCTGATGCTATTGATTGCAATTGCAATCAAACTGGATGACAAGGGACCAGTCATATTCTGCCAGGAACGGTTCGGGTTCAGTAAGAAATCGATCATGGTATACAAGTTCCGGACCATGTGCGTTGAAGCTGGCGCTGATGCTTCGGTAAGGCAAGCCAGGCGTGATGATCCTCGCGTTACACGAATCGGCCGGCTCTTACGACGCACCAGTCTCGACGAACTTCCGCAGCTTCTGAACGTCCTCAAAGGTGAAATGTCACTGGTCGGGCCGCGCCCTCACGCGGTCATTCACGACCAGCACTACGGGCAAGTGCTTGACGGGTACCTGGCGCGGCACCGAGTTAAGCCGGGTATCACCGGATGGGCTCAAACGAACGGATATCGGGGCGAAACAGACACGATAGAGAAGATGAAGGGACGGCTCGAGCATGATCTGTTTTACATCAATAATTGGTCGCCGATGCTTGACCTTCGCATCCTAGCGCGCACAGCAATCATCGGTTTTTACAGCAGGAATGCGTACTGATTGTCTCTCAGCCGGCAGTTGGCGAGAGCGCCGGTTCAGCCGCTATGAGCAACCGGGTGCGACCGAACTTGACCGGCTAACCACCGTCGCATAAATACTTTAATGGAAGCAAAGAAATTGGAAGGACTAGATTGCAATCGGGCAATAATATTAGTTCATCCCTAGAGCATTGGGCGAGGGTTTCGGGTGGGCGAATCGCAGTCAGATACAATAGCGGTAGATTCACCTACGGCCAGTTCTGGCAAGCCATTACGAGCACCGCCGCCGTGTTCCGCAAGTTGGCCATCATGCCGCGAGACCGCGTGGCCATCTTCATCGAGAACCGGCCGGAGAGCCTGATTGCCGCACTCGCGGCGGCCGCTGTAGGCGCGGTTTTTGTCCCGATCAACCATATGCTCAGAACCCGACAGGTCATGCACATCCTGTCGCACTCCGGAGCCGCGTGTCTCGTCTCCTCGGCCAGCCGGCTGCAGACGCTTGCTCCGGCACTGGGAGGCGCGGCGGATATAAGGCTCATTGCAATCGACCCCCTACCGGAAAACCCTGGTCTGGAAATAGCGTGCCTGGCCGATGAACGTGCTGCGGCGTCGGGTGAGGGCGGCGAATTGGCTGCGACAATCGACGACGATCCCGCAGCGATCTTCTACACGTCCGGCTCCACCGGGCTGCCTAAGGGCGTGTTGGTCTCCCACCGGAGCCTGGTGCAGGGCGCGTTCGCGGTCGCGTCCTTCCTTGAGATTGCCTGCAGCGACCGTTTGCTCTGCGCCTTGCCGCTGAGCTTCGACGCCGGATTCAACCAGGCGATGACCGCGCTGGTCTCGGGAGGTACCGCGGTCCTTTACAATTACATGCGCGCGGCGGATCTCGTGCGGCACTGCGATGTTATGGAAATCACCGGGATGACCGGGGTGCCGCCGTTATGGATCGACCTCAGTACCGTAGCCTGGCCCGAGAGCGCGAGGATGAGGCTGCGCTACTTCGCCAATACTGGTGGACGGATGCCCGAGACCACGCTGCAACGGCTTAGGAGCCTGTTGCCGGCCGCCAAGCCTTACTTGATGTACGGATTCACCGAAGCATTCCGCTCCACGTACCTGCATCCCTCCCGTGTGGACGAAAAGCCAGGCTCGGTAGGTAAGGCGCTCCCAAACGCGCGCGTGACCGTTCGGCGCCCAGACGGGACGCTATGCGACGCCGGTGAGGTCGGCGAACTGGTCCATGTGGGGGCCTGCGCAGCGCTTGGCTACTGGAACGATCCGGAGGCGACTGCCAAACGTTTCCGAAGCAACGAAATCGAATATGGCGGTCTGCGCCGCAGGGAAACGGCGGTTTGGTCAGGCGATCTAGCCTATCAGGATAAAGACGGATTCCTTTACTTCGTCGGGCGCAAGGACGCCATGATCAAGACCAACGGCATACGAGTGAGCCCGACGGAGGTTGAGGAATTGGCGCTGGGGAGCGGAGCCGTACGCGAGGCAGTGGCCGTGGGCGTGCCGGATTCCCGGAACGGCCAGGTCGTGGGTCTGGTGGTTACGGCTTCCGGGCAGAGCAACAGTACCAGCCTTGAGGATCTGCTGATCCAGCAGTGCCGGGCCGTCCTCCCGGCCTACATGATTCCCGCAAGAATCAGGGTAGTGCCAGAGATCCCTCGCTCGCCGAATGGCAAGTTCGACCGCAACTGGTGCCTGGACCTGCTGGTCCGGGGCCGGACCGAGGAACTCACTGCATGAGAGGTTTCGAAACTCGGAGGGGCTGGCTTTGCATCGGTGGGATGGAGTTGTGGCGGCTTGCCGAACTGGCTGGGAACCAGCCATTCTTTGCCTATGACCGCGGGATGATCGCTGGCCGGGTAAATACGCTTCGGCGGCTCTTACCGCCCTCGATCCGGCTCAGCTACTCGGTCAAGGCCAATCCCATGCCGGCGCTGGTTCAGCGGCTCGGCAATATTGTTGACGGGCTCGACGTGTCCTCGGTCGAGGAGTTGCGGCAGGCGTTGAGCGCCGTCGGCGACCCCAGCCGGGTCCAGTTCTCAGGTCCCGGCAAGTCGTGGGAAGAGCTGAGAGGGGCCATGGCGGCCGGCGCGACCATCAGCATCGAATCCTGCTCTCAGCTGCGGCGGGCTGCGGAAATTGGCCGTGCCCTGAGGCAAAAGCCACAGGTAGTGTTGCGGGTCAATCCGGATTTCTCGGTTGGGCGCAGTGGCATGCGAATGGGCGGCGGCGCCGCGCAGTTCGGGATCGATGCGGAGGAAGTACCGGGTATTCTCGCGCAAGTCGATCCGGATCGGGTGGACCTGCGCGGATTCCATGTTTTCTGGGGCTCGCAAAATCTTGACGCAGAGCTGATCGTAGGCGCCTACCGGGATTGCATACGCATGATCCTTGATCTACCGGCTCGCGCTGCTCCGTCAACAATCGACGTGCACATCGGCTCGGGCCTAGGGATTCCCTACACTGATCGCCAGCGCGAGCTGGACATAGAGCGCGTCGCCCGGGGCCTGATGGCAATCCTGCAGGACCTCTTACCCGGCGAGCGGTCCCGTCTGCAGATCACGCTCGAGAGCGGCCGGTATCTGGTCGGCCATGCGGGCATCTATGTGTGCCGCGTGCTGGAGCGGAAGGTGTCGCGGGGCAAGACCTTCCTGATCACCGATGGTGGCATGCACCACCATTTAGCCGCGTCGGGTAATTTCGGACGCGCGCAGCTTGGGAACTATCCGATAGCGATTGGTAACAAGATCGATGATGATGAGCGCGAGGAGGTAGCCGTCGTCGGACGGCTCTGCACCCCGCTGGATCGGTTCGCCGAGCGCATCGCCCTGCCGCGGGCGGAGGCGGGCGACTTTGTGGTGATCTTCCAATCGGGCGCCTATGCTCGCTCCGCGAGCCCCGCCGGCTTTATCAGCCATCCACAGCCGCGCGAATTGCTTATCTGAACCTCGCCAGACCGCGCCCAGAACACCAGAGCGCACCAAAAGGGACGAAACGCATGCACACCGATCCCCGCTTGCAGCGCCTCGTTGATGCTACTTCTGAACTCGCCGCGACTAGAATCAGCGATGTCGCCGCGACCATTGGCGATCTTGGGCTGGACTCGCAGTCGTTGGCGGAATTTCTGGTCGTCTGCGAGGACATCTACGGCGACGCCGTAGACATGAACGAGGTCAACCTCGACTACGAGGTTTCCCTGAACGAGATCCATTTGCAGATCGTCCGTCAGCTCGATCAGGCCGGTGCGGAGCACCGGTCTCGGAACTGAGAGGATGCGCATATTAGGCATTTCGGCACTGGCCGGGGTCGAGGCTTTTCTTCGGGAGCATTTCCCTGTAGAAATGGCGCAGCAGCCGCGCGTTATGCAGGGTATGGACGCAGCCGCGGCCCTGATCGGAGACGGCCAGGTCGTCGCCGCTGCCTCCCAGGAACGCTTCGATCGCATTAAGAAGAGTCCGGCATTCCCGTTCCAAGCGATCGATTACTGTCTCGCAGCCGACGGGTTGGGATTCGATCAGATCGACGCAGTCTGCTTCAATTTCGACTTCGGACGATACAAGCGGGTTTACGACGGGCACGACATCGCCCAGAGCTATTGGCGCCGCTGCCTATCGCCCGCCGCCATACGCGAACGGCTTGCCAGCCGCTACGGCCGGGTGCCCCCGGTGCAGCATATCCAGCATCATACGAGTCACATACACGCCGCGCTCGCCAGTTTTCGTGGCGGGCGTGCGCTCGGCATTGTGATGGACGCTGCGGGAGAGATAGATGCAACCACCGTCTATCTGCTCGAGGACGGCGGTGTGCAACGGATCGGGCGCTATCCGATCGTGCAATCTTTGGGCCTGTGCTACTCGCTAGTGACTCACTTCCTAGGTTATGCCTTCAACGAAGATGAATACAAGGTGATGGCGCTCGCCAGTTTTGGTGACCCAGCGCGGTACGCGAAGTTCTTCGAGAACGCGATCCACTTGCAGCCAGGCGGCAAGATTGAGATCCCGCTGCTTTCGGTCAATCGTACCTTTGCCGATCGGCTGTTCTTCTCTGAAAGCCTTCATCGGATTCGCGAGGGACTCGGCTTCGACGGGACACAGCGCCCCATCGACGATCGGCACCGCGATGTGAGTGCTGCCCTACAGCGGCGCTTCACACAGGCCCTGTTTCATATTTGCAGGCACTTTGCCGAGGAGACGCACGCGCGCGAATTGATCCTGTCCGGCGGATGCGCCGAGAATTGCGCCGCAATTGGCGAGCTGCGCACAAGCGGGCTGTTCGACCACATTCATGTGGCCTATGCCTCTGGCGACGAAGGAACGGCTTTGGGTGCCGCAGCCGCATATTCGGCTGCCCACGGCAAGCCGATCTTGATGCCGGACAGAATGCCGTTTTTTGGCCCGGCGCCGCGGCTGGACTCTGTGCGCACGGCCGTTGCGCGCCAGGCAGATGGGCTTCGCATTGAGACGTTTGCGTCGACCGAGCAGATGCTGGACGAGGCCGCCGCGGAGGTCGCACAGAAAAAGATAATTGCACTCTGCGACGGCCGGATGGAGTTCGGTGCGCGCGCCCTCGGCAACCGGAGCCTGCTGGCCCTGCCGTCCGATCCGGCAATGAAGGACCGCATCAATCTTGCCATCAAGAAGCGGCAGAGCTATCGGCCGTTTGCCCCAGCAGTGACCGTGGAGGACGCCCACCATTACTTTTATCTCGCGCCGGGCGAGTCCTACCCGTACATGACCATGTTGACACGGGTGCGCGAGGATTTCGTCCAAAAACTGCCGGCGATCGTGCACGTGGATAAGACTGCACGGGTACAGACGGTGAGCCGAACTAACAATCCCATGTTCCACTATTTCCTAACACGTCTGAAAATGCAGACCGGAATGCCGATCGTGCTCAATACAAGTTATAATGTGAACCATCAGCCGATCGTCTGCTCTGAGGAGGACGCCGTTGAAACTTTCCGCTTCATGGATATCAATTCGTTGTATATTGCACAGAGTCGAGTCTACCGAGTACCCGCCGATGAAGTAGAACAAAATCGGCCGTCATGACGGATTCAGCCCATGACCATTCGTTTCCGCCAGCTTGATGAGGCAACCAGACTTCCGTTCGAGCAATTGCTGACCCACGTCTGGCCACATCGGAGCGCTGACTTCCAGGCGGCGGTCGTCCGCTGGCGCTACTACACCCGGCCGGCAAATGGGGGCACCTGGCTGGCGTTTGACGGCGATCGGTGCGTCGCCTTGATCGATTCTTTTCTGCGGGCTTATCTACTCGATGGCCGTCGCCTTCTCGTGCGCGAGACCTGCGAGTGGTTCTGCCTGCCGGAGTACCGTCCGCGCGGAATCGGTACTCTACTCATGCGTAAGATGATGGCCGGTGCCGAGCCGATTTTCGGGATTTCCGGCACGGCGGCAAGTCTCGCGATGTTCCCGCGCCTGAGGTGGAGGGCGCTGGAACCCGTTCAGAAATGGCTTCTCGCGGTCAAAGCACGAACACTCCTAGGCAGCTTGCTTCGGGCCAAATGGCCACCCGGCGAGGCGGTCGCCAAGTTCATCCCAAACGCCATCCCAATCCGGCCGCGCCCAAGGTTGGTGATGCCGTCTCGCGGGATCGCCGAGGTCAGGGATATGTACGAAGCGGCAGCGGTCCCCCTGCCGTCACCAAGGCCCGAAGGCCTAGTTCAGATCCTTGACCAAGCCGACCGAGACTGGCTCGCTAAGATGCCATCACGCCTAGCGCGGCCAATCGGTCTCGTGTTCCTCCTGAATGGTGAGTCAGTCGGCGCCTCCTTCTCACAGTTGGAGCCGGCGGCCTCCGGGATTGAGGGTCGTATCGTTCATTTGCAGATAGCATGTGGGGCGGCGCAGGAAATTTTCAATTGGGTTGTTACTGAAACTGCACGGCGCCTCGTCGATGCCGGCGCTGGGATCATTCGCTGCTGGGCCTCGGTGCCCGAGAAGATAGCAGCGCTGCGCCAGGCTGGGTTCATGATGATTCGGCTTGAACCAACGTATTGGTGGTCGAGGGACCGCAGTCCAGCTCCCGCGCGCATCGATGCAGGATATCTGCGCGCAGACGACGCCATCCCGTTCCACTGAGGCGAAAACCGCAAAGCGGAGAGGCTTTCGTGAAATTCCAGGCCAACGCACCGAAGCGGCCGCAGAGCGCGATCCCAGTACTCCGACGCTTCCGCCTCAAGCCTTCGCGCTTTAGTTTCGTTTAACCGCAAGTATGGGTCAACGCCATAGTACACTTGATCGTTAGTTGACCCATTGCTGGTGGTCTCGCTCAGAACGAAGCCCAGAAACCGGCGTGGGGTGACCCTCGGGGCAGTAAACGAAGCCTGCACAGAGTTTGCATTCAAGAGGGCCACCATTGGGCCGGCAATCTGCTTCCAGGCTAACTGACGCCAGAGTTGCCGCCTGTCATAAGATGCGTCCCAGACCCGTCGAGGACGATCCCGTTTTGCCCTGAAGCAACCACGGCACCTGGACCTGCATCGGCGACCGGTGGCGCATTCATAAGCGGGGCGCTCGAGCTGCTAACTTGATTGTTTTCAATCTTATTTGTGCCGCCTGAATTGTCCTGCACGGGGATCGGATTGGGATAGAGCATATTGAAGCTGATCTTATTACCGGCTTGTTCTTTGTCGATGTACACTCCGCATCGCTCCTACGATAGCCTTGTGGTAATGATGTTGCCGCTGATCGTATTCGAGTGAGAGCCGCCGTTGAGTGTGCTCCTGAAGCGGCCCCTAAAAGACCGGACAGGGCATATCCCTCGGTTAAGGACCAGGAGTATGCCTACCTCTATGACTGGGAACATCGATCGCGTTGAGGTCATCACCTCGGTGCAGCGCCGGCGCCGCTGGCCGGCGGAAGAGAAGG